>CALMXF010000086.1 GCA_937870985.1 uncultured Chloroflexota bacterium | reverse complement strand
CGAAGGCGCCACGCTTCTGACCGGTGGCAAGGCGAGCGGCCGCTTCTACGAGCCGACGGTGATCGTCAACGCGTCCCCGGATTCGTTCGTCTGTTCGCGCGAGGCGTTCGCGCCGATCGTCACCGTGTTCCCGGTCGAAAGCTTCGAAGCCGCGCTCGCTGCGGCAAACGACTCCGTCTTCGGGCTACAGGCCGGCGTCTTCACGAACAACATCGAGCACGCATTTCAGGCATTCGACCGATTGGACGTTGGAGGCGTCATCCTCAACGATGTCCCGGTCTACCGGATCGACCACATGCCATACGGCGGCGTCAAGGACTCGGGCCTCAGTAGAGAAGGCATCCGATACGCAATCGACGATATGACCGAGACACGGCTGCTGGTGGTCAATCGGTTGTCGTAGTCGCGGTCGGATATGCCGCGCCCTGCTGCGCGCGCAGCAATGTGATGGCCTCGCGGTCTTCCGCGAGGTCGTCGCCCTTCTCGGTTTCCAGCAACGCGGGCTTACCGCTCAACCTGTCGTCGTTCATGAAATTCCAGAACCCGCCGATACCGATGCTGCCCTGCCCGATCAAGTCGTGTCGATCCTTCTTCGACCCGAGTGGCTGCTTGGCATCGTTGAAGTGGAACGCTTCGATCTTTTCGATGCCGATGAGCCGATCGAAGGTGTCCATCGTTGCGGCGTAGGCTTCAGGAGAGACGATGTCGTATCCGGCGACGTAGACGTGACACGTGTCGAAGCAAACCGCGACCCGCTCCGGATGCTTGATACCGGCGAGCATCGCCTGCAGCTCCTCGAAGGTCGAGCCGAGATTCGACCCCTGGCCTGCCGTGGTCTCCAGAAGGGTCACGGTGGTCAGTCCCGGAAGATCGGCATGGACACGGTCGAGTGCCTCAATGACTCGCAGAATGCCCGCATCGGTTCCGCTACCCGTGTGTGATCCGGGGTGGGTGACCAGAAATGGAATGCCGAGCAGCTCACAGCGCTCGAGCTCCACGCAAAACGCTGCGATCGACTTCTCCCAGAGCTCATCCTTCGGGGATGCCAGATTAATGAGATATGAATCATGAGCGACTACCGGGTGGATGTCATGCTCCTGGAGTGCTGCCTTGAAACGGGTCACTTCATCATCGGCGATCGGCCTTGCCCGCCACTGGTTCTGATTCTTGGTAAATATCTGCAACGCTTCAGAATCGACGGATTTCGCGCGTTCGACCGCCTTGTCGAATCCGCCAACAATCGACATGTGGGCGCCTAGTCGCAACATCGTCACCTATCCTGCTTCTGTCTCATTAGCAGCGATCGCCGCCAACGCCTTCTTGTCAAAGCCCACGATCAGCCGGTTACCATCGAGAATGAGCGGGCGGCGGATCAACGTCGGTTCGCGGATCATCTCGTCGAGCAACTCTCCGCCGGTCATCGCGTCGATCTCATCGCGCCTGGCCTGATAGACACGTGAGCGCCTCGAAAGTATGTCCATCGGTTCAGCGCTGGCAGCAGCGAGCAGCCCGCCGAGCTCCTCAACGGTAAGGCGATCGCGAAAGAAATCACGCCGATCAAAATCCAGATGCGCTTCGCCGAGGAACTCCTCGGCTCGCTTGCAGCTCGTTCAGGTCGGATGGACGTAGGCGCGCAGGGTCATTGAGCCTCCCCACTGTGTACGTACAGTTTTCCCCGCATTGTATCATCGGTACCTGGCCGGTCGGGCCAGTTGGAGGACAGTTGTGAAGAAGGACAGGGTCGCCGTCACCGGCAGCACCGGTCAGCTCGG
This sequence comes from uncultured Chloroflexota bacterium, assembly GCA_937870985.1. Classification (GTDB taxonomy): domain Bacteria; phylum Chloroflexota; class Chloroflexia; order Thermomicrobiales; family CFX8; genus JAMLIA01. The sequence goes on along the minus strand of CALMXF010000086.1, from coordinate 4,002 downwards.
GGAGTCGATCGTGCGCCTCTGGGCCGATCGTTGGGATGTCGTGCCGCTCGGCGGACAGTCGTTGGACCTGGCGTCATGGCCGGCCGTCCGCGACGCCATCGCCGCGATTCAGCCGCGGATCGTCGTTCACGCCGCGGCAGCGACCGATGTCGACCGGTGCGAGGTCGAACCCGACTGGGCCTACCGAGTCAACGCGATCGGCACACGACACGTTGCCCGCGCCGCCACCGCGTGTGGCGCATCGCTCGCCTACATCTCAACAAACTATGTCTTCGATGGTCGGAAACCTGACTCGTACCACGAGTTCGACTCCACCGGGCCGATCAGTGTCTACGGCGCGTCCAAGCTGGCTGGGGAGATTGAAGCGCACGCCGCGGCCGAGTGCTACGTCGTGCGGACAGCATGGCTCTACGGTCGCACGGGACGCAACTTCGTATCGACGATGCGCAGGCTCATGGCTGAGCGAGACTACCTGACCGTCGTCGAAGATCAACGAGGCAACCCGACCTTCGTCGACGACCTCGCCCTTGCGATCGAGGCGATTGTCACTCGCGGGCCAGGTGGCACGTACCACGCAGTAAACGCCGGCGTCGCATCGTGGCATGAGTGGGCCGTTGCCATCGCCGGCCTGGTTGGAGCGGGTACAGAGATCCGGCCAATACCCGGCGCAGATTACCGGCGTGCCGCGACTCCCCCTACGAATGGAGCGCTGGCATCACTCGCGCTGCCGCCACTCGGTGTCACGTTGCCCGATTGGCGCGACGCGCTACAACGCTGCCTCAGCGAATGACACGAGTCGATCTGATCGTGCCTACTTTCAATGGCACTGACCTGCTGCGCGCGTGTCTACGGAGCCTCCGCGCGTCGACGTTCACCGACTACCAGCTCTGGGTCGTTGATGATGGGTCGACCGAGCCGATCGCGCCGGTGGTCGCTCGGGCAGCGCCGGGTGGGCAGATCATCCGGTTCGAGCAGAATGTTGGTCTGACTCGGGGCCTGAATGCAGCCATTGCCCGCGGCGCTGGTGAATATGTCGTGCTACTCAACAACGACACCGAGGTCGAGCCGGACTGGCTCGCCTCGCTCGTTCGATGCGCCGACGAGCATCCCCGAGCCGGCAGCGTCGCGTCAAAAATGCGGTTGATGAGCGATCGCACTCGATTACACTCCGCGGGAGATTACTATTCCGTCCGAGGGATGCCGGGCAACCGAGGCGTCTGGATGTTCGATGCCGGCCAGTACGATCAACAGAAGCATGTCTTCAGCGCCTGCGGTGGCGCCGCGCTCTATCGGAGGGCGGCGCTCGCCACCGTGGATCGGGGCGGCGGCGAGATATTCGACGAGCGACTGTTCATGTACTGCGAAGATGTCGATCTTGCCTGGCGTCTTTGGCGACAGAAGTGGGAGTGCGTGTACTGTCCAGACGCTGTCGTTTACCACGCGCTGTCCGCGACGGCTGGTGGCAAGCTGGCAAGCTACTACGTCGCGCGCAATCTCTGGCTTGTCATTGCCCGCTCGATCCCGCGGGGAGTGCTGCCCGATCGGCAGCGGGTCATCGCGTATCACTTCGGCAGGTTCGCCCGTGATCTCCGGCACGCGCGGGAACCGGCAGCCCGCGCGGCACTACGCGGCACTCTGGCCGGACTCGCGCTGGCAGCAGGCGACTGGCGCCGCCGCCCGACTGTGAGTGATGGGGAGCGACAACGCCTCCGCGCACTGCTGTCCGACAGCCGATTGAGCCCGGCGCTGCCGGCCGCTGCTACACTTTGCAGCCGGAGTTCGCAGACACGAGACGGGACAGCCGGTTGACGGGCATCGGGAGACAGTGATCGAAGCGCAACGGCCCGAGCTCACGATCGTGATCCCGGCCTTCAACGAAGAACAGCGGCTGCCAGCGACACTGGCCGCGATCGATCGCTACCTCGTAGACGAGCGAATTGTGGCCGAAATCATTGTCGCCGACGACGGCAGCACCGACAGAACTGCCGAGATCGCGCGCCGCTTCACTCCCTCGTCCGCCGACCTGGTTGTCTTATCCCTGCCCCATCGCGGCAAGGCGTACGCAGTCCGCGACGGCATCCTTAGCGCGACTGCCGATTATGTCCTGTTCACGGACGCCGACTTGTCGACGCCGATGAGGTTTGCGCCGCTGCTACTCGATGAGCTCCGCCGAGGGGCTGGGGTCGCGATCGGTTCGCGCGAGGGAATCGGGGCGCGCCGCGTTGGCGAGCCCGCCTACCGGCACTTCATGGGACGTGTCTTCAATTTCGTCGTTCAGGCTCTGGCCGTACCGGGCATCAGCGACACGCAATGCGGCTTCAAGGCCTTCCGCGCAGACGCTGCCCGAAAGATCTTCGCGAGAACGCAACTCCACGACCCTGGTGAGATCCGCGGCCCGCGCGTCAGCGGTTTCGATGTCGAGGTGCTGTTCATCGCGCGACGATTGGGCTATCGAATCGCAACAGTTCCCGTCTACTGGGAGCACGTGCCGGGAAGCAAGGTAAGACCGATCCAGGACTCGGCGCTGATGTTTCTCGACGTTGTCCGTGTCCGCGTCAATGCGCTTCGCGGGCGCTACGACACGACCGCACGACCCTGATCGCTCGTCGGGTCCCCGACGAGCTCGCTGAGAATCGCGCCGACAAGCCCGTTGGCCAGAATCACCGGCGTCGAGACGGACCGGCGCGCATCGGCCAGCATCTGACGATCGAATCCCATGCAATCCATGACGATCGCATGTGCGCCAGCCGCAACGAGCTGCCGCATCGACTCGCCTACCGCGCGGGCTCCTGCGTATGGCGAAACACTGGCGGTCACGACCGCCCGACCATCGGTCGACCACTTCGCAACCATTGACTCGTGTTGATCGGGATGCGGCATCAACACTCCCAGCGTGCCGTTGGTAAGGAACGCGTCACACACACCGGACAGGATCCGGTCGGGGAAGATAAGCAGCGCTGGGCAGCGAAGCTCCGGAAAGGCGCCGGTGCAGAGAACACAGACAATCGACGCGCCAAGGTCTACCACGCGGTCGATCGCAGACTGCACATACGGCAGTAGCCGCTCCTTGCCGACCACCGCCTCCCGTCCATCCACTAATCGCGTGACCAGGACGTGGTCTCCACGAGTCGGTCTCAGCGACTCGATCGCCTCGTTGTCGAGGCCGTCGAGAGCGCCGGCTTCGATCAGCATGGGCCGAGCATCGCCGAACATTGACGCTGTGACATCATCCCGTGGCGCTTGGCCGATGGTCACCAATCCGAGCACGCGCTCCTCCGTTCATCGGCGTGAGAACTGCTTTTCCAGCTCTTCCGAGGTCATCCTCAACATCGTCGGCCGGCCATGGCCGCACGCAAGCGGCGAGGAGCATCGTTCGAGCTGAACGACGAGCTCCCGCATCTCCAGCAATGAAAGCGGCTGGTTCGCGCGGATCGAAGCGTGACAGGCCGCACTGATGGCGAGGGACTCCAGACGTGACTCCCCTCGTCCACCAGCCACCAGCTCTTCAAGTATCGTCTCAATCATTCGAGCCGGGTGTCGGACACGCAGCTTGGCCGGCACAGCCCGGACGAGAATCGCCGTGCCGCCGAATTCCTCGAGGTCGAAGCCAAGCGCCACCAGGTCGTCGCGGCAACTGCGATACATCTCCCAGGCTGGCGCCGCCAGATCGACCGTAGCCGGCTCCAGCAGAAGTTGGCGGTCTGGCGAACGGGCGACGTAGTCCGCCATCAACCGCTCATACATGATCCGCTCGTGGGCGGCATGCTGGTCGATCATATACATACCGTCCGGTCCCTCGGCGATGATGAACGTCGACGCGATCTGGCCAAGGACGCGAAGAACTGGCAGCCGGTGTTCCGCCGCTGGCTCCGGCGCGAGCGACTCGCTGGTTCCCGAAGAAAGCGTGTCGGTCAATGACGCCGGCGATGGGTGGCGGTCGGGGTGCGCCAGCGCGAAGCGTCGCTGGACAAGCGTTCGGACAGCCTTGATGACCGCGAGAAC
>CALMXF010000085.1 GCA_937870985.1 uncultured Chloroflexota bacterium | reverse complement strand
GGCGAGTGGATCGAGATCCGCAAGCTGTCGGCGAAGCAGCTGGCCAACGCGGTCAGGGCACGCGAGCGCGAGGTCGCGGAGAGTGTGCGCGCGTTCGGCGGCGACGTGATGACCGCCATTCAATCGGCACGGGCAAACGGGGTCACGCAGGAGGCCGTCGCGGCCGCGGACGATGATCCGCTGAACGGCCACGACCGCTGGATGGTGCTCAAGGACGGCATCACCGCCTGGTCCGACGCGCGCAAAGTCAACGCGCCGAACATCGAAGAACTGGACGAGGAAACGAGCGCGCTGATCGCGCGTCGCGTCCTGTCGCTATCGCTCCCGTCGCGTGATGAGACAGCGCGGGGAAACGCCTGACGCAGCTGCACCGGGCGCTGGAGGGGGAGTCCGGTGCAGCTGCGCCGCCGGAGTGGGTGATTAGCCGGGTCTGCGAGGAGTTCGATATCGACCCGGTCCGCGCGCTCTGGGTGATGGACCATGCGCCGGCCGGGATGATCGCCGACATCCTGGAATTGCGGGCCTACGCGGCGACGTGGCAGGCGCTGGGCCAGGCGGGTGACGCGAAGGGCCGCAACCGGATCTACGCCACGCCGGCGGGCCAGCGGGTCGCCGAGATCGAGGCGGAGCTGGCACGGGCCAGACGGGCGGCGCGGGACGCGGGGGACGGGGAGTAGCGCGATGGACGCCGGGACTATCAGTATCCTGCTCAAGGCCACGGATCAAGCGTCGTCTGTGCTCGGCGACGTGGAGCAGAAAGCCGGCGGGGTTGGCTCTAAGTTGGGCGAGGTTGGCCGGACTGCGGCGGGGTTCGTCATCGGGTCGGCACTGACGAATCTGCCCGGCAAGCTGATCGAGATGGCAAAGGGCGCGGCCGAAGACGCCGCGTCGACCGCGAAGCTCCAGCAGGCCGTGACGAACGCGGAAGGGTCGTTCGACGGCCACGCGGCCGCGATCGACACCGCGATCAGCAACGGCCAGAAACTCGCGTTCTCCGACGATCAGGTCCGAGACGGACTAGCCATTCTCACAGCGACGACCGGGGATGCAGATGAGGCCATGCGCCGGATCGGCATCGCGCAGGATCTGGCGCGGGGTACTGGCATGGATCTGGTTACGGCGTCGAAGCTCGTGGGTCGGGTGAATGACGAGAACGTAAACGTCCTGAGCCGTTACGGCATACAGGTCGACAAAAACGCTACGGCACAGGACCTCCTCAACGCGGTGGACGGCAAGTTCGGCGGACAGGCGGCGACGTTCGCGGCCAGCGACGCCGGTAAGATGGCGATCATGACCGATAAGGTCGGCGAATTGCAGGAGCAACTCGGCGCGTACCTGATCCCGGTATTGTCGCTGGCCGTCGGAGCCATCATCGGGATCGTCGACGCTGGCGCGCGTTTCCTGTCAGTATTCGAGCCGGTCGCGACCTTCATTCAGGCCAATCTAACGCCGATCCTGATCTTCCTCACGCCGGCCATTATCGGGCTGGGCGTTGCGATGCTCGCGAGCCTGATACCGGCGTTGATCTCGGGGGCCGTGGCGTTATGGGCGCAGGTTGCCGCATGGATAGCCCTCAACCTGGCGATGCTGCCGATCATCGCCGTCTTTGTCCTGATCGGCGCCGCGCTGGTGTTGCTCTACCTGGCGTGGCAGAGCAACTTCATGGGCATACAAGGGATCGTGGCAACGCTGGTCGGCTATCTGTCGACCGCGTGGGACGCGGTCGTAACGGTCTTCAACGTGGTACTCCCGGCGGCGATGCAGACGCTCCAGGGTTATTGGCAGGTGTTCTCATCCGTCGTGTCCGGCGTCGTGGCGATCATTGCGGCGCTGTTGACCGGCGATTTCGCTGGTGCGTGGGATGCCGCCAAAACGATGGTGTCCGGGGTCATTGATGGTATCGGGCAGATTGTCGGCGGGCTACCGGCGCTGGTGCTCGGGTTCATCGTCGATATGGCGACGCAAGCCGGACAGAAGCTGGCCGAATGGGCGACGGAAGCCGCGACGAAGGCCGGCGAGTTCCTCTCCGGGATCGTCTCCGCGATCACGTCACTACCCGGCGATATCGCCGGGATCGTTACCGACATGGCCGGACAGGCGGTAACGCTACTGGCCGGGTTGGTAACCGACGCGGTTTCGAAAGGTGGCGAGATTCTGTCGGGAATCATTACGGCGATCACGTCACTGCCCGGCGACGTAGCGGGGATCGTTACCGATATGGCCGGGCAGGCAGTCGAGCTTCTCGGTGGGCTGGTGACTGACGCCGGCACAAAGGCGGGCGAGATTCTGTCGGGAATCATTACGGCGATCACGTCACTGCCGACTGACGTCTGGAATCTGTTCGATAGTATGAGGACACAGGCGGTCGCGGTCATTGACGACCTGAAGACCAACGCGCCGGGCTGGGGCCGGGATATTCTGCAAGGGCTGATCAACGGCATCACCGGGCTATTCGGGACGCTCGCCGGAGCTATGTCGGCGATGCAGACGGCGGTAACGAGTTCCGTGTCGACCGCGTCGTCGTGGCTGTACGACGCTGGCAAGAACATCATCACGGGACTGATCAGCGGCATCGAGGACATGGCGTGGCAGGCGGCGCAGGCGGCGATCGCGGTCGTGCGCGACGCAGTCAACGCGGCAAAGTCGTGGTTGGGGATCAGCTCTCCGTCCAAACTCGCGCGGGACATCCTCGGGCAGCCATTCTCCCAGGGGATAGCGCGCGGCATCATGGCCGGCGTGCCGGGGATCGAACGGGCAGCGACGGCCGCGGTCTCGGCGACGATGGCCAACTCCCCGGCGCTCGGCGCGGGGGGGCTATC
>CALMXF010000084.1 GCA_937870985.1 uncultured Chloroflexota bacterium | reverse complement strand
CGCGCGCCCTACTCGAACGTCACCTCCCACTCCCCGGTTGCCTTCACCTCGATGACGACGGTGTCGCGGTTGACGATGACGCGACCGTCATACGGGTCCGTCGTATTGACGAGCAGGTCGTAACGCTTCCCGTGGCCAATCACACCGAAATACCGTCCTTCGGCGTTCCCAACGATGTGCGCAGTATCGGGCTCGCCATCGAGAAGCAGGACGTCGTCACCGGCGCCAGATGTCGTTCCTGGGACCGCCGCACCGCGTGCCATTGCCAGTGGCCGGACCTCGATCGTCCAGTCACCCTGCGCTTCGACCTGCAGCCGGGTCGTCGTTTGACCCTTCCGCGCGTCGAGCAGCGTGATGCCATCGTATGGATCGGTCGTGTTCACAAGGAGGTCGGTCTGCTTCCCCGCCTCATCGAAACCGGTAACACCGAAGTAGCTTGATTCGGCATTGCCGACGACATGGACGATAACGACGGCATCGAGACCGCCCGGCTTCTCGATCGCAACCACGTCAGACCCGGACCCCGAGTACGCCTTCGGTTCGGGCAGCGGCGTCGGTGTCGGCGGGATCGGCGTCGGGGTTGGCGGCTCAGGGGTTGCCGTCGGCGGCTTTGGCGTCGCCGTCGCCTTCGGGGTCTCGGTCGCCTTGGCCGGCTTCGGCGTCTTCGTCGCCTTGGCCGGCTTTGGCGTCTTCGTCGCTGCAGCCTCCGCGGCGGGCGTGCCCGAGCCCGAACCCGAACCCGCCGTCCCCTCGGTTGTCGACTCGCAGGCGACAAGCGACAGGGCAACCAACAAGACGAGAATCAATGACACCAGGCGCTTCATGGGATCCTCCCTCTTCTTTCTTCAAGCGGCTCTGGAACCCACCGTAGCAACCGAGAGGGAAGACATGACTTCCCGTCACAATCACACTACCGAGCGGTTGTCCGTGTCGTGCCGATAGCGGACAATCTGTTATGGATGGCCGCTAGAAATCTCGACCCGCCTCACATAAAAGGAGACCGGCATGGCACAGGGGATGGCACACGCCACGGAGATCATCGATATTAGCCAGCTGCTCGGTGATGAGCGCCCGCTCTCACAGGAGCAGCTCGCTGTTCTCGACACGATCCAGAAACGCATCCTCTGGCTCTCGACCCAGATCATCAACCACGCCAACCACGTCCGGCCCAATGTCGACGGCCTCAAGGTCGGCGGCCACCAGGCTTCCTCCGCCTCGATCGTCTCGATTCTGACCGCGCTCTATTTCCACTCGCTCAAGCAGGGCGACCGCGTCTCGATCAAGCCGCACGCATCGCCGGCCTACCATTCCATCCAGTACCTGCTCGGCCAGCTCGACCCCGGATACCTGACGACGCTCCGCGAGTACAAGGGATTGCAGTCCTACCCCAGCCGGACGAAAGACCCGGACCCGGTCGACTTCTCGACCGGCTCGGTCGGCCTCGGCGCAGTCGCGCCGCTGTTCGCCGCGCTGGCGCACCGCTACGCCCACGAGCACTTCGGCGAGGTGACCTCCAATCGCTTCATCGCCCTGGTCGGCGACGCCGAGCTAGACGAGGGCAACATCTGGGAGGCGCTGATCGAGGAGTCGCTGGCCTGGGTCGGCAACGTGCTGTGGATCATCGATCTCAACCGCCAGTCGCTCGACCGCGTCATTCCCGGAATCCGGGCCACCCGGCTGAAGCACCTGTTCGCCAACGCTGGCTGGCGGGTGATCGAGACGAAGTACGGCCATCATCTGCGCGAGGCGTTCGCCCGACCCGGCGGCGAGGCGCTGCGTCAGGCGATCGACGACATGGACAACGAGGAGTACCAGATCCTCATCCGGCTGCCGGGGGAGACGCTGCGTCCGCGGCTGATCCGCCGCGGCGGCGTCGACAACGCCGATATCGCCCGCGTCATCAAGGATGTGCCGGACGCCGAGCTGCCCGGCCTGCTGGCCAATCTCGGCGGCCACGACCTGGGCGATCTCGTCGGCGCGATCGAGGAAGCGCTGGCGCCGGGCGACCGGCCGACCGTGCTGTTC
>CALMXF010000083.1 GCA_937870985.1 uncultured Chloroflexota bacterium | reverse complement strand
GCGGGCTAGCAGACGGCGGTTGCCAGATGATCATCGCGACCGCGCGTGGGAATCCCCAGTCGCGATCGCCTCGTGCCAGCATCCCGTCGAGCTTGCGTTGCAGTTGCTGGTCCTTCTCGGAGCCCTCGCTGAGCCAGAGCCGTCGCCGCGCGCTATCGCGCAGGTCGTTCTCGTCCATCATCCGCATGTGACGCTCGAGGATGCGCACTTCCGGCGTTGCGCCGCGAGCCAGCAGCACGTGCAATAGCTCGCGCATGGCTGGCAGGACATACCGCTCCTCGCCGTGGATCTCTTCCCACAGGTCGACGAAGCCGCCCGATGGCGCGCGATCCATCGTCACCGCACAGCACCAGTGGCGCGTCGCGCCCTCAAACGCATCGAGGAAGTTGCCGATATCAGGCAGATCGTAGCCAACGTGGGCCATCAGCGCGGCATCGACCTCGACACCACCAGCCGAGTCCGGCCAGCGCCCGGGGATAACTTCAATATCCGCGATGTCGTACTGACTCATGCCCTGGTCAAGCACCTCACGCATCGCCGGGCTTGGCTCGACCGCGACGACGGGCCGGCCAGAGGCGGCTAGTGGCAGCGCGTAGCGTCCGCCCCCGGCGCCGACATCGAGCCAGCGCGTCCCCGGGCCGCCAAGGCCGAACAGGGCGTCCAGCACCGAGTCACCCTGGCGGCGCGGATCGTCCAGAAAATGGTGAGCGACCGGGGCGTAGTAATCGGCGTCCTGCCACTCACGCAGCCGTTCGACCTGTTCCTTCTCAGCCGCAACGATTGTCGCCCAGTCGGCATAGAGCGCGTTGGGATCCGGCCGCAGGGGGGATCGTCGAATCATGTCATTGTCCTCCGTTATGTGCTGTCCGTCCGTCGTGGTGGCTCCGGCGGACGAGCTCATCGAGCAATGTTTCAACTACCGCCTCCGGGTTATCGGTCGTGCCGACGTGCACCGGAGAGGTCTGGATGATGGTACTGCGCGGCGCAGTCAGCCAGTGAAACCGTTCGGAGGGCGGCCATCCGGCCATCGGGCCACCCGCCGTGGCGTCTCCGCTTGCGATCGCCTGGAACGTCGCCAGGTGGCGTTCGATCAGCGATAGATCGGCGGTCGGGTCGAGCGCCCTCAGCCGCTCGGCGTCCAGCTCGATCCGCGCTGCCAGGTAGCCTTGCTCGCGCGCGAACAGGATGATGCCGACGTTCACACATTCGCCGCGCTCGACGCGCGGGACGACGCGGACGATGGCGTAGCTATACCACCCGGTGGGTGAGCCGTGGCTGGTAGCGCTCCGGTCCGCGCTCTCTCGCATCGATCGCCTCCTGTAGCCAGGCGCGCGGTCCGTTCAGGCGCGCGTCGAGATAGGTGACGTAGCGCTCGCGGTGCGCTGCCACGGTCGCGAACTGCGCGTCGCCCGCGAGCCATGCATCGGGTATGGATGCGACCGCCGCGCGCAGAACCTCGGGCGTTACGTGCGGACGCAGG
>CALMXF010000082.1 GCA_937870985.1 uncultured Chloroflexota bacterium | reverse complement strand
CGAGATCATCGAACTTCTGCGGTATATCGGGGTTGCCCTCGCCCGACCCGTAGGAGTCGCCGATCGAGACGATGAACACGTCCTTGACCGTCACGATCTGGGAGTGGCTCATCGTCGCGCCGGCCAGCGTCGTGATCGTCACCGCCACGTCGTAGTCCCCCTCGGCGGAGAACGTGTGCTGCCAGAGACAGCTGTTGGTCGGCGCGCCGGCATCTGCGCCATCGACCGCCCAGGCGTACGTGTTGGCCGACAAGCCGGAGGCGGCCTCCTCCTCGGTCTGGCAGCCGTCGAAGTTCAGGACAAAGCCGCTCGGGTTGACATATGCATGGTCGTAGGTCGCTGTCGCCGGATCCCAGTGGTAATCGATGATGCCGTTGCCGTCGGCATCAAGGCCGAAGCGGCTCGGCGTGCTCCAATCGAACCCAGCTGCGGGCGGGATAAATGGTGGATTGGGAACATCGTCGATCGGACTTGGGTCGAGCCGATCTTTCGGCAGCGCACTGGTCGCGGCAGGGAAGAGCCCCGAGATCAACGTTACCGTCGCGAACAACACGAGTAATCGGCGAGGCATGCAAAGTGTCCCTTCATCAACCAGCGAAACGGGCGAGAGAAACCCATGTTCTCTGAAAAGTCACCAGCCGAACCGGTGATGGTGTTGGTGATGTGATGTGGTGGTGAAGTGATGAGGATGCGTGAAGGCTTCGGGAGCCTCGCCAAGCATACCGCACAAATCAGCCCGACCGGCGCTTCCACGGCCCGGAACGCGGCTCAATCCCGCTGCCGGACGCCTGACAATACGCACTCGACGCGAGCAAGGATAGCGAGGACGGGGTCGGAGTCGGAGAACATCCCGGCCCGCGAGGCGATGAATATCGGCCGGGTAACGCAAGATCTATCGAGAGATCAGCAGATTCATTCCCGTGCTCTTAACGACCCCGCCACAGCAATCCCGACAGCCACAGCGGAAGAGCGTTACTCGAATTGCGAGTCAGTGATGCTGGCCGGGCGACCGATCGATGCCCCATTGACCCGAGCGGGCGTCGGGCGTATTCTGGTTCCATCGCAGTACTGCAAATTCGTTATTCCGTTGTGTAGCCTCCGCAGCCGACACAAATCATTCGTGTTCCCTCAAGCACTGAACGATCAAAACACCAGTGGATCGGAGAACGCACAGGAGGCGCCACATGTCACGCCATATGGTCCGCATCGCCGTAGTCTTGCT
>CALMXF010000081.1 GCA_937870985.1 uncultured Chloroflexota bacterium | reverse complement strand
CTCCAGTCACCGCGATGATCACGTCGGCCCGTCCCGCACCCGCGGCGGCGAGTGGCGCGGCTTCGGCGCCGTCGCCATTCATCACGACTGCCCCAAAACGCTCCGTGTATGTCTCGACCTTGGCCGGATTCTTTTCGATCAGCAAAACCTCATACCCCTCGTGGACGAGTGTCTTGGTGAGGTAATAGCCAACCTTCCCGCCGCCAACAATAATCAGATACACAGAGAACTCTCTTTCGTCCGCTTGTGCAGGAAACGCTAGCTCGTCGACAACGAATCGAGCAGCAATGATGCAATGGTCGTCGTCGGACAGACGGTGTAGATCCCCATCCGCCGATAGGTCTCGGCGCGGACAGGATCATAGACGCGAGCGGCGACCTGAGGTGTCTGGAATCGTTTCTGGGCGAGCTGGGCGGCCATCAGATTCGTGTTGTCGCCATTGGTCACCGCAAAGAAGGCATCAGCCTCCTCGATACCCGCAAGCTTGAGAACATCCTCGTCGACACCCGTCCCAACGACCGCCGTGCCGCTGAACTCCGGGGAGAGTCGTCGAAGCGCGGCGCTCTGGATATCCACGACGGAGACCCGATGGCCGGCCTGGTCGAGCGTCCCGGCCAATCGCGCGCCGACCCGCCCGCAACCAACGATCACGATATTCATAGTCGTTCCCATTCTACCGGTGCGCGCTCACAGATCCGTCGCCTCACGGGTCAGAATGACCTCACACGACGCGGACCGCAGGACATATTGCGCAGTCTCGCCCATCGTTGGCTGCCCACGATAGTCGACAAGCTTGCAGGCCATGACGATCACATCGCAGTTCCGTTCGATCGCCTCATCGACGATGGCTGCGCCAGCGGTGCGCGCCTGAAGCAACTCCGGAAACACTCGGTGGATCTTCGGCTCTGCCTGTCCTCGAGCATATCGTTCGGCTTCGGCCAGACAAGCCTCACCATGGGCAACTTCCTGTGGCATGTCGGCATCGAGCGGAAGCGACTGCTTGACCTCCACAACGTACACGAGCACGACTTCACTGTTTCGTTTCGCTGCGAGGATGCTCGCCAGGTCGAGAACTCGTCGATCCCCGGGTCCACCCGTAATTGGGACGAGAATGCGTCGGTACTGCACCCAAACCCCCCGCAAAGATGCGCGTTGGTCGAATACCCCCTCGACCGCGCTCTATCATACGCCCGATGACAAGCGCGCAATAAGCGGCGAGGGAAGCCCTGCCGATCGCATCGCCGCCTGAGTACGCTCAATATCGTAGCGAACGCGACGAAACACCACTCGTTGCTCGATTGGCTCAAAAAGCGCGAACGCCGCCTTCGGATTTCCGTCCCGCGGTTGACCGACGGAGCCGGGGTTCACGATGAATCGTTCCCCGGCTAGATCGAGAGTATCGCCGTCCTGAGGCAGTGCCGGAGCAATGCCGTTGCTGGCCATTGCTTCTGTGATGAACAGCTGCAAATGGGTGTGGCCAAGGAAGCAGACGGACTCATCGAACGCTTTGAAACCCGCATTCGCGATTCTCGCTGAGTAGACATATTCCCATAATGGATGACGAGGGCTTCCATGAACGCACAGGCAATCGCGAATAGACACGCTGGAAGGCAAGCCGGCCAGGAATACTCGCTGTTCGCTGGTCAACTGTTCGGCAGTCCAGAGCGTCGCGGCACGCGCGATCGAGTTGAACTCGTCAAGGGAAAGGAGCGCTGTTGCCGCGGCGTCGTGGTTGCCGAGGAGCATGACTTCCGGGCGGAGGCCGACGATCCGGTCGATGCAATCGCCAGGAAACGGTCCATACCCGACGGTGTCTCCGAGATTCCAGACGGCATCGACCGGGCCGGCCGCGGCGAGAACTGCGTCCAGTGCGGCCAGATTCGCGTGAATGTCGGAAACGACTAGTATCGTCATCGAGTCTGTCGCCATCTCAGGATGAGACGATGGACGCATCGCCGGATGAGGGTCTGGGTGCAGACCGGAGATAGATGAGCAGCACGCCGACATCGGCTGGCGTGACCCCTGCGATCCTGCTGGCCTGTCCAATGGTCGACGGTCGCACAAGCTGCAGCCTCTCGCGTGCCTCGTTTCTCAACCCGGGGATGCGCTCGTAGGCACACGTGGCCGGGATGGTCTGATGTTCCATCGACTTTGTGCGCTCGACCTGTTCGCGCTCCTTCTCCACATATGCGCCGTAGCGCAGGTCGGTCTCAATGCGCCGGATCGTCTCGTCTCCAGGCGGCGTGGTTGGTATCAGGTCCGGTCGGAGGCGCGCTATCGCGATGAGGAGCGCCTGCAGATTGGAATCTGGACGCCGCGCGTAGTCGGCTGCGGTCATGCTCCGACTTGCAGGAGGAAGGCCAACCGCCGCCAGCGCTGCCGTGACGATGTCGTTGGGAGTCAGATAGACCTGAGTCAGCGCGGAGATCAGCGCATCACGCTGGAGGCGTTCCTGCTCGATTTCGCGAAGTCGACCATCGTTGATCAGCCCGGCGGTGTGGGCAATTGACCCGAGCCGTTCGTCCGCTGTGTCGGACCTGAGGAGTATTCGATGCTCGGCTCGAGATGTCAGCATCCGGTATGGCTCGACAAAGTCCTGCGTGGAGAGATCGTCGGCCATTACCCCGATATAGGCTTCATCCCGGCCCAGCGTCAACGGTTCGACCCCGCCTACGTAGCGCGCCGCGTTCAAGCCGGCGATCAGCCCCTGGCCGGCTGCCTCCTCGTAGCCCGAGGTTCCGTTCACCTGGCCGGCAAGGAACAGGCCATCCACGCGCTTGGACGCGAACCAGGGTGTTAGCTCCGTCGGCTCGATTGCGTCGTACTCAACGGCATATCCGAAGCGGGTGATTCGCGCGTTGCGGAGCGCCGGGATCGTGCGCAGAAACGCAAGCTGGACATCATGAGGCAGGCTGGTGTTCGCGCCCTGAACGTAGACTTCAGTCGTGCGCCACCCCTCGGGCTCAAGGAACAGCCCATGACTCTGCTTCTCGCGAAAGCGCATGACCTTATCCTCGATCGACGGACAATACCGAGTTCCAACCCCTTGAATCGTTCCGTTGAACATTGGCGATCTGTCGACGTTCCTGGCGACAAGGTCATGACCGTCCATGTTTGTCTGGACGAGGTAGCAGGAGAGCTGCTGGCGCCAGCCATTGGTTCGGCCCGGGTAGATCGGGAGAGGCGGCAGCTCGAGTCGCTCGATTCGCCCAGCGCGACCGGAGCGCGAGAACCAGAGCGGGCTCTCGGCGCCAGCTTGCTCTTCGGTCAGGTTGAAGTCGATCGTTCGCGCGTCTACTCTGGGCGGCGTCCCGGTCTTGAGACGGCGCAAGCGAATTCCGACATCTCCGATTGAGAGCGCCAGGTCGCTGGTTGCGGAGTCGCCGGCCCGTCCGCCCGACGAGCGCCACTCCCCAGCGATCAGATTGCCACGCAGGAACGTGCCAGCGGTAATCACAACCGAACCACAACGGTACTCGTTGCCGAAATCCGTGATCACCGCGCTCACGGATGGCTGCCCACCGTTGGCTTGCAACTCGATTGCGCGAGCCGATTCCTGGCGGAGATCGACTCCCGGCTGCGTCTCGAGGGCTTCCTTCATTGCCATCGAATAGAGCGTCTTGTCGGCCTGCGCTCGAAGTGCCTGAACGGCCGGCCCACGCGATGCGTTGAGCACCCGAACTTGCAGAGCCGTCCGGTCGATCGCTTCTGCCATCGCGCCGCCGAGCGCATCGATTTCGGCGACAATATGACCTTTCGCAGGCCCGCCGATTGAAGGATTGCAGGGCATGAAGCCGATGCGGTCGAGGTTCGGGGTCAAAACCAGAACCGACGCGCCAACCCGTGCGGCCGCTAACGCAGCCTCGCAGCCAGCGTGGCCAGCGCCAATCACCACGACGTCGTAGGTTGCGGTACAGGATAGAGTCATTGCAGGTGCCATATCTATGGTGAAGTATAGGATCTGGACACCGTAACCGGCAATGCAGGGGGAGACCCCTGGGGGCTGCGGCGCGCGAAATGGTTAATTGAGGAGGTACAGGCTCGTGAGCTTTATGCGGGGTGTGGTTGAAAGTGCCATCAAGAACATGTCACCCGAGGAGCGCGACCAGGCGCTCAACGCGGTGATGCAGCAGGTGGTGTCGTCGATGTCGACCGAGGAGCGCAAGGCGGCTCTCGCCGATATCGTAACGCTGCTCTCGAGTGATCTGAGCGCCGAAGATCGGGTCGGGATCATTCGCTCGATAGAGGGTTGATGTTGATAAGGAGGACACAGGATGGATCGATCGACACGAGGAACACTGGAGGTTGTCGGGATCGCCACTGCAGCCGCGGCTGCCATCGGCGGTATCGTCGTGGCGCTGAGTCGAGCGCAGTCAGCGCAGAACTCCGACGGTGAGTCTCCGAACGCGGTAGCGTCGGTCTCGTCGGTGACGTCGAACGGTGGCGATCGCGGTTCTGACGCGATGGCGACGGCGATGGGTTCGCTGGCGGAGGTGTATCCGGAGATTCTCGATAGCATCAGAAATCTGTTGACGAATGCCGGAGAAGCTGCCCGGCCAGCGGTGGACCGCGCTGCCACGTCGTTTCCATCGGCGACTGACGTCAGGGCAACAGGCGCATCAGCCATCAGCAAGCTGCAACACGCGGCTCTCGACACGATTGTCCCGGCTGTGAGTGAGGTGTTCTTGTCGGCTCGGGGACGACTGGAGTCGGATCATGAGCCAGCTGAGTCAGCTGAGTCAGTCGAGCCGGCCGTCGGCGTCGTGAGCGCAACAGACGCGGCCGCGCGACGAGCGATCGATCGAACGTCTCAGTCCGCCCACGCTGCCCTCACGGCATCGGGGAATGTCGCCAAGGAGTCGGCAGCCGCCGCACTCTGGCTCACACTCGCCAGCGCATTGGTGTTCTTTCTGATGTTGAGCGATCAGCAACGCGAGAAGGTCACGGCAGCCATCGGGTCGGCAGTTGAACAGGCCCAAACGCTTATTCGTGACTTCAAGGGATATGAAGACGAATACTAGGCCAACGCCAGGAAAAACGTGAGACACCGCGGGAACATCCCCGCGGTGTCTCACGCTGGTGTCAGGTTGGTTGTCAGCCGACGCGTTGGGCGGCTGGCGCTCCGTGGCAGTTCTTGAACTTCTTTCCACTGCCACACCAGCACGGGTCGTTACGGCCAATCTTCTGTCGCTTCTTCGCGGCTGGTGCGTTGCCCTCAATCGGCTGGTTTGTGGTGAGGTTTCGGGGCTGCGCCAGGACTGGCGCACGCTGAATGTTGGCGAAAAAGATCTTGTGTCCCGTGTCGTAGTCGATGTTAGCCAGGAGCTGCTCGAACATCTCGAACCCCTCCGTCTTGTAGGCTACCAGCGGGTCTTTCTGCGCATACGCCTGAAGACCGATGCCCTGGCGCATGTCGTCCATAATCGTGAGATGCTCGCGCCAGAGCTTGTCGATCACCGATAGCATGACCGCTCGCTCCAGATATCGCGTCATCTCTTCGCCGGTCTCGCGCTCTTTCGCGTCGTAGTGCGCGAGCGCGTCGTCGATGAGCTTCTCTTCGATCGCGTCAGTTGACAGCCCGGAGATATCTTGTGACCTGAGTGTTGACATCGGAACGATCGCCCGATAGGCGCGAATGATCTGGTTGTCGTCGATGTCATCGCCAGCGCTGTGGGCTGCTATGGCGACTCCGATCTGGCCTTCAATGATCTCCAGCATCCGCTCGTGGAGATTCTCACCCTCAAGGATGCGGCGACGGATGGCGTAGATTACTTCGCGGTGCTTGTTCATGACGTCGTCGTATTCGACAACGTGCTTCCGAAGGTCGAAGTTGTGACCTTCTACCTTCGTCTGGGCGTTCTCGATCGATTTCGAGATCATGTTGTGCTCGATCGGCTGATCCTCCTCGAGCCCCAGACGATCCATGAGCCCCGAGATGCGGTCAGAACCGAATCGCTTCATCAACTCGTCTTCGAGCGACAGGAAGAAGCGGCTGGATCCCGGATCCCCCTGGCGACCGGCACGTCCGCGGAGCTGGTTGTCGATTCGGCGGGATTCATGGCGCTCCGTGCCGATGATGTGAAGACCCCCGTTATCGGCAACGCCCGTCCCGAGCTTGATGTCGGTGCCGCGGCCGGCCATGTTCGTTGCGATGGTGACCATGCCTGGCAGACCAGCGTCCGTGACGATCTCTGCCTCGCGCTCGTGCTGCTTGGCGTTGAGCACCGAGTGCGGGACACCGTCTCGCATCAACATCTCCGACAACAGCTCCGACTTCTCGATCGAAGTCGTGCCGACCAGAACCGGCCGGCCGTGCTCGTGCATGTCCTTGATCTCGCGGACGACAGCTCCGAACTTGCCCAATTCCGTCTTGAACACCTGATCTGCCTGGTCGTCGCGAACCATTTCCTGGTGCGTCGGGATTACGACGACGTCCAGTCCGTAGATCATGTGGAACTCTTCGTCCTCCGTCTCCGCGGTGCCGGTCATTCCTGCCAGCTTGTCGTAGAGCCGAAAGTAGTTCTGGAAGGTGATGGTCGCCTCAGTGACGTTCTCGCGCTGAACCCGGACGTTTTCCTTGGCCTCGATGGCCTGATGGAGTCCTTCGGAGTAGCGCCGGCCGAGCATCTTTCGCCCGGTGAACTCATCGACGATGACAACCTCGCCATCCTCGATGATGTAGTCCTTGTCGCGATGGAAGAGTGCCTGCGCCTTCAGAGCCTGCTCAAGGTAGTGGGTGAAGTCCTGGTATCGGTCGTCGTAGATGCTTTCGCCCTCGGGGATTTCAAGCAACTGCTCGACCTTGTCGATGCCGTCCTCGTTCAGGGAAACGGTGCGGCGCTTCAGATCGACCTCGTAGTGGCGTTCGTTGCGAAGTTGTCGGACGATCTGGGAAAACTGGGCGTATCGGTCGACTGACTCGTCGCCTGGCCCCGAAATGATCAATGGCGTCCGCGCCTCGTCGATGAGGATATTGTCAACCTCATCGACGATGGCATAGTGCAGCGCTCGCTGGACACAGTAGCGCAGGTCTGGCGCCATATTGTCGCGCAGATAGTCGAAGCCAAATTCGTTATTGGTGCCATAGGTGATATCGCAGCCATACGCTTCGGTGCGCTCAACTGGCCGAAGGCGCTGCAACCGCTCGTCTTCGTTGACATATTCAGGGTCGTACACGAATGCCTCGTCATGCTGGATGCAACCAACAGACAGCCCGAGCGCGTGGTAGATCTGCCCCATCCATTGCGTGTCGCGCTTGGCCAGGTAGTCGTTCGGCGTGATGAGATGACTACCCTTCCCATCGAGGGCATTCAGCGCTAGCGCGAGAGTCGCGGTGAGCGTCTTGCCTTCGCCTGTGCGCATCTCGGCGATTTTCCCCTGATGGAGCACCGCGCCACCCATCAACTGGACATCGAAATGGCGCTGACCGAGAGTTCGTTGGGCGGCTTCCCGGGTTGCTGCAAACGACTCCGGCAGCAGGTCGTCCAGTGTTGCGCCGTCTGCGAGTTGCTCGCGCAGCCGTGTTGAGACCTCGGCCAGCGCGATGTCGTCCATTGCGCGATACTCATCTTCGAGTGCGTTGACCTCGTCCGCGATGGCGCGAAGAGGGCTGAGTGTCTTCTGACTTGAGGGACCGAAGACCTTCTTGAGCAGGGATTTCATGTGGCTATTCTCCGACGGCTATGGCGGATTCATGGAAGGTATGCCGGCATCGCTGCCGGCTGTCCGGCGAGGCGCCTGTTCCAGGGGAGCTGGGCAGCGCGCGCCGAGGCAACCTTGTTATTTTACTATAACCATACTGACCGACAGCGGTTATTGCTCCGATCTGAAGGGAGCCGATGATGTCCGCGAACTACCTCGATCGACCTGAGTTGGCGACGTACCTGCGATACGACGAGCTCGCCGCATTGCTTCGCCAGTGGGAGCGCGACTTTCCGCGATGGATATCCGTGTCGATCATCGGCCAGTCTGCGGAGGGTCGGGACTTGCTGCTGGCCACCGTTGGGGATCGGGACTCCGGTAGATATGGCGGGGTCGATCGGCGGCCAGCGATCTGGGTGGATGCGAACCACCATGCTGGTGAGGTCATCGGTTCTGCGGTGGCGCTTGGGACGATCTGGTCGCTGATTAAGCGCGCGGAGGGTGGCGACGATCTGCTGGCTGAGACGACCTGGTACGTCCAGCCGCGCATCGCGCCGGATGGCGTCGAGGTGTATCTGTCGACTCCCTATCGGCTTCGGTCGGCGGCAATCGACTATCCGGCAGGTGACCCTCAACCGGGCCTGCACCTGGCCGACATCGACGGAGACGGCGAGATTGTCCAGATGCGTGTCCAGGATGATTGCGGGGACTGGCGCGTCTCGGATCTGGACCCACGCCTCATGGTTCGCCGTCTGGACAGTGACGATCCGGACATCGTCTACTACCGGCTGTATCCGGAGTCGACGATGGTCGGCACGTCTTCGCCCGCCAAGGTGGCAACGGCGCGTTGGGGTCTTGATTTCAACCGGTCGTATCCGCACAACTGGCAGCCTGACTATCGACAATCTGGAGCAGGGCCGTACCCGCTCTATCCACCGGAGACGCGAGCAAACGTCGACTGGATCGTGAGCCACCCGAATATCGGCCTCATCGTCTCGTACCACACGTTCGGCGGCTTTGCGTTCCGCTTGCCGTCCAGCGCGCCGGCCTCGTCCTACCGGCACGGCGACTTGTCTGGCGACTATGCGGTCCTCTGTTGTCGTTTCACTGAGTTCACCGGAGGCCCAACGATCCAGTCGTATGATGAGGAAACTGCTACGGCTCGTTATGGGTCGCTCATGGACTGGGCCTACAATCAGCATGGGCTCTACGGCTGGGTTCCTGAGCTTTGGGATGTCTGGCTCGCGGCCGGCATCGACCGGCGCGATGACGCCGAGCAGTTTCATGCGTCCCATGGTGAAGAGGAGCAGGCAGCGCTACTTGCCTGGAATGACGCCGAGCTTGACGGGGCAGGGTTCGTCGAGTGGCATCCGTTCGACCATCCCGCGCTGGGCAAGGTCGAGATCGGCGGATGGACGTATAAGTACACGCATCAGAATCCACCCGGTGTCTTTGTTCCGAGGATCGCCGAGTCACACATCCAGTGGACCGATCATCTCGCGACGACGCTTCCTCGGCTCGACATCTCCGATGTAGTCGTCGAACCGATCGGTGACAGCTTCTGGCGCGTGAGTGTCGAGGTGACAAACCGGTCGTTCTTGCCGACCAATATCTCCCAGCAAGCGATCGACGTGAGGCGCGCCGATCCGGTCACGGTCGAGCTCCGGCTGGACGAGGGCGTCCTGGTCGATAGCCCGCGGCGGATCGTCGGTCATCTGGCCGGCCGTGGAGC
>CALMXF010000080.1 GCA_937870985.1 uncultured Chloroflexota bacterium | reverse complement strand
GCAATCGCCCGCGACACCGCCGTCCGCTCGGTTGGATCAAACGCCGGCGGGCGAATGACAGCAGCTGCCGCCGTCGGATTCAGCAGCGCGTCGCGCATCGCAATCGCGTCCGGGTATCGATCGTCCGGAGATTTCGCCAGGCTCTTCAGGATCACCGCCTCGAGCGCCACCGGAATCGATCGATTGATCGTCCGCGGCGGTGGCGGCAGCTCGTTCACATGCCGGTACATCACCTGGACCGGATTATCGCCGGGGAACGGCAGACGACCCGTCAGCATCTCGTAGACAACGACGCCCGCGGAGTACAAGTCGCTCGCTGGCGTAATCTCCGCGCCCGACGCCTGTTCTGGCGCCATATACGCCGCTGTCCCGATCGCCGTCCCCGCCTCGGTCAAGCCCGCATCGGCGCTCCTCAGCCGGGCAATGCCGAAGTCGGTCACCTTCACCTGGTGCGTGTCTGTCAGCAAGACGTTCTGCGGCTTCACGTCGCGGTGCACGATGCCTGATGCATGGATTGCGGCAAGACCATCCAGCATTTGCCGGCCGAATCCAACCGCCTCGTCGACCGTCAGCGGGCCTTCCTCGCGGATGTAATCCTTCAGGCTCGGCCCGAGCACGTACTGCATGACGATGTAGGTCGTCCCATCGTCACGCCCGTAGTCAAACACCTGAATGACATTTGGATGGCTGATCCGCGCCGCAGCGCGCGCCTCATTCTCGAATCGAGACGCGAATTCCCCGTGCGACGCATATTGATCGCGCAGGATCTTGATCGCAACATCGCGTCCGAGCACCGTGTCGGTGGCTCGGTACGTAACCGAGAAGTTACCCTCCCCGATCGGCTCTTTCAGTTCGTAACGCTTACCCAGAATCCGCGGCTGAGACAGCGCCACGCCTCCTCCAACCACCCGGAGCGGCGCCAGTTTCACGCGTCGTCCGCGCGTCGGCCGCCCTCATCTCGTTAGTACAACGCATACTGTCCGAAGATCGTTATACCATCGGTGTCCGTACACTCTTCCAGCTTATAATGCCACGTTCGTCCCCATCAGGGTCAATATGCGACGATTGAGGCAGACGCCGGCTGGCAACGGACCAGTCTACTGCGTCCGCAGAAACGAGAGGACAGCCTACCGTGAGTGAAGACATCTCCTTTGATCTGGGCGGCGACGAAATGAGCGACGAGGAGAAGGCCTCGATCGTGAATTCCCTTGTCGACGAAATGCGTGTCTTGTTCCACGATTATGTCAATGACAAGCTCCCCTACGACGAGCTCTCCTTCGAGATGTTCGACACCCTGCAGACCATCCATGCCCTCGCCACCGGCGCTCTCGTCATCGAGTACGAAGACGGTTTCGAGGATAGCGCCGACAACAATCACCACGCCGAACAGCCAGCCAGCCAGCCAAAGAAGGGCTCTCGGCACGATGGGAACTGACCTCGAGCGGAGAACTCGCGACGAGCTCGTCGGCCTGCTGGATCGCTGTGGAGCGCTCGCCGAGGGGGTACGTTTTCTGGAAGGCGACGACCTCCTCGAGCTGCTCGACGAGCTCGATTCGATGCGGGCGCTCATGATCGACGCATCGCTCATCCTTCGATCGTCCGTCGTCCGCTGACACTAACCTGTCCGATTGGCCAGCAGCGACTGTCCTCTGTGACGGTGCCAGCGTCCTGGCCCCGCGCTATCCTCATAAACGTCCGGTGAGTCGCACTCGCCGTCCAGACGATCGTCGTTCGTGGCAGAGAGGAGGCTTAACATGGTACGCGCACTCCCGTTGCGTCTTCGCATCCCGCGGGCCTTCGAAGGGCCCACCCCTGCCACGGATCGACGTTGGTGACCTCTGGCGCTGAGCTGGAGCCATGCCACGCGACCACCGACCCGGGCAACGATGCCCGGGTCGCCGCGTCTCTGGAGAGGATTCTCAAGTGTCCCACCGCAGTAGCCCGATCGGTGGCCAGACCATCCACGGCCCGGTCATCATCCTCATCGGCGACAGGTTGACGATCCATCGACCGTCGCCGTCCCACGCTCGCTATCACGACTAGATATCCCGTCCCGTCGTCGTCTACTCCGGCGGCGACGGCGCGGGTCGGTCCGGTATAATCCCCAGTAGTCAACGTACGTACATCGCCGGATCGGACGATTCATGCCCCGCATTATCGCCTTCTTCAACCAGAAGGGCGGGACCGCCAAAACCACCAGCACACTCAACGTCGCCGCTGCGCTCGCCGAACGCGGCGTGCGCGTCCTCACGATGGATCTCGACCCCCAGGCTAGCCTGACGATGGCGTTCGGCGTGGACGTTGCCGGCCTCGAGTTTTCGGTCTACGACCTCTTCCTCGACGACGACCTTCCCATTGCCGACATCATTGTCCCGACGACCATCGACGGCGTTCACCTCGTCCCGAGTCATCCCGACTTCGCCACCGCCGAGATGGCGCTGATCAACGAGCTGGAACGGGAACGGATGCTGGCGACCCGGCTCGCCGCCGCTGACCTCTCGGACTTCGACGTCGTTCTCATCGACGCGCCGCCGGCCCTCGGACTGATCAGCATCAACATCCTGGTCGCCGCCTCCGAGCTGATCATCCCGATCGAGCCGCATCCGCTCTCGCTACTCGTCCTGCCACGCCTTTTCGACACCATCGCCCGCGTCCGCCGGCTCAACCCGAGCCTGAGCGTCGTCGGGTTTCTGCCGACGAAGGTCCAGCGGACGTCACGCCTCGCGAACGACATGATCGATGCCTTGCGCGACCGCTACCCCAACACACCGATCCTCCCGCCAATCCCACTGTCGATCAAGGGCGCCGAGTCGATTGCTGCCCGCACATCGATCCTCGATTACCTGCCGAAGTCGCCACTCTCCGTCGCGTACCGTGACGCCGCCGCCGTGCTACTCGATCATTCGCCGATCGGGTCGGCCCATGTCTGAGCAACGCGGACGTCGCAAACGCTTCTCCGTCGACGCGTTGTTCACCGACACCAGCGCGCGAGGAGTCGGCGTCAGCGAGCTGGTCGAAGCGAAGCTGATCCAGCTCGATCGTATCGAGCCCGACCCGCGGCAGCCCCGTACCGATTTCGACGCTGACGCACTCGAGGAGCTCGCCGGCTCGATTCGCGCCGACGGTGTCCTACAGCCGATCGCGGTCCGCTACGACGCAGAACGCGATATCTACGTGATCATCCACGGCGAACGCCGCTGGCGTGCTGCCCGGAACGCCGGCCTCGATACGATCCCTGCCGTCGTCCGCGACGTCCCCGAAGACCGCCGACTGATCCATCAGCTGGTCGAGAACGTCCTCCGCGAAGACCTCAATGCTCTCGACCGCGCAGCGGCACTTCGCGGTCTCAAGGCAAGCATGAACGATGCCCCCTGGGAACAAGTCGCCGAGGCCGTCGGCATTCGCCGTAGCCGCCTCTACCAGCTCCTCGGGACCGAGAAGCTGGCCGAGCCGCTCCAGGAAGCTCTACGTCGCGGCATCATCTCCGAGAAGCAGACGCGCTCGATTCAGCGTCTTCCCGAAGGCGTCCAGACCGAGCTTGGCAACCAGATTCTCGGCGGCCAGCTCGCCCCGGCCGCGCTCGCCACCTATGGCACCACTCGCACGGCGCGGGCCGGCCACGCCAGCGCCGACTATGCCCCCTTGCTGCGGCAAGCCACCAGCATGCGACGAACCATCGACGCGCTCACAGGTCCGGCAACGAACGCAACAGCCCGTGAACGCGCTCGCATTCGCGCGTCGCTCGTCGACCTCCGCGAGACGATCGATCTTCTCCTCCGTCGCCTCGAAGACTGACTATCGCGCCACCGAGATCGGCGATGCCTGTCTAGGCCACCGTCTGTCCCCCATCCGCCACGAGCATCGCCCCGGTGACGAAGCTGGCCTCGTCGCTTGCCAGAAACAGCGCACACGCCGCCAGCTCCTCCGGCTCGGCGATTCGTCGAAGCGGGATCATCTCCGTTGCCGCAGCCAGAGCCGCGGGGTCGGCCACGACGTCCGCCGTCAACCGCGTGCGCACAAACCCGGGCGTCAGCGCGTTCACGCGAATTCCCTCCGGCCCGTAGGTCACGGCCAGCGCCCGCACCAGCGAGAGCAGAGCGCCCTTCGTTGCCGCATATGCATGGGTCGGTCGCGTCCCAACGCCGATCAACGCGCTGCTGGATGACGTCACCACGATCGACCCGCCGCCGGCCGCTCGCAGGTGAGGCAGTGCCGTCCGGCACAACGCATAGACCCCGCGTGCGTTCACGTCGAATGCGCGGTCCCATCGCTCCGGCTCGATCGTCTCCACCGTGCCGCCAACGACGACCGTTCCAACCGCTGCGTTGGCAACAACGATGTCGAGACCTCCCAGCCGTTCTGCCGCCGTATCGACCGCGGCTGCCACCGACTCGACATCGCCGACGTCGCACTGCAATGCGAAGGTCGAGCCGTTCCCAACGATCGCCGACGTAAGCTCCTCCGCGCCGGCCAGGTTGACATCCAGAATCGCAACCGCCGCCCCTTCGGCGACAAAACGCCGAACGATTGCCGCGCCGATCCCGGTCGACCCGCCGGAGATGATGACGCGCTTTCCCGCCAGACGGCTCATGATGTCCCTCCCAGCGACTGCTGCCCAAACAGCTCCCAGATCCGCGCCGCGTAGCGAATCCCGTTGCGGTAATAGTCGAGCACCATGAACTCGTCCGCCGCATGTCCGCGCCAGGCCGGCGGGCCAACACCCGTTCCGGCTGCCGGGATACCTCCGAGCATCCCGCCGAGCCAGACCCCTTGCCGGCCGGAGGCGTCTCCCGTCGGCTGTGTCTCCGGTTGAGCGCCGTACACCTGTCGCGCCGCGTCGATGACGACATCAGCGAATGCGTTATCCAGTGCTGTCCGCGACGCCTCAATCGAGCCCATGTCTTCCATCTCGAAATCCGCGCAGCCGTGGTCGTCGAGAAATTGGCGCAGCGTTGCCAGAAGTACGTTGGGATCCTGGTCGGCCACCAGCCGGAAGTCGAGCCGGCACGCGGCCCGGCTCGGCAGCACCGTCTTGTGCCCCTCGCCCATCCAGCCGGTCGCGAATCCAGCGATGTTGCACGTCGGCGTGAACAGCAGCCGTTCGTGCGCGTCCACACCTGACACGCCGTCGATGAACTCCGTCACTCCAAGATCGCGCTGTTGCGCCGCGTCGTCCCAGCCGGCCTGCTCCAGCATCTCCCGTTCCAGGTGCGTCACCGGCCGAATCGCATCGTAGAACCCCGGAAGGTGAATCCGCCCGTCCGGCGTCTTCAGTTGCGTCAACGCCCAGATCAACCGCCACGCCGGGTTCTGCACCAGTCGCGCACGAGCAGAATGGAGATCCTGCTCCGCCCCACGAGCACGAATCTCAACGAACAACAGCCCGCTTGATCCAAAGCTGATTCGCGGTCGATTACTGCCACCAAATCCGCCATCAAACGACAACGCAGCATCTGCTTTCAGCAGATCGGTATTCGCGCGCACCCAGGCCGGCAGGCTGGGGCTGCCGCTCTCCTCCTCGCCATCGAACACCACCTTGATCGAACAAGGTAGATCGACCCCAGCATCGCGAAATGCTGCAATCGCCCGCAGGTGACAGAGCAAGTTCCCCTTCGCGTCGGTCGTCCCTCGCCCATACATCACGCCGTCGACGATCTCGGCGGCGAATGGCGCGTGGGTCCACTCGTCGAGGGGCTCCGGTGGCTGCACGTCGTAGTGGTTGTAGATCACCAGCGTCGGCGCACCCTGCCGGGCCGACTCGATTGACCCGAACACGACCGGCAGCCCGTCTGTTTCCATCACTCGCGCGTCGATTCCCAGGTCGGTCATCATATCGACCAGCAATCGCGCGCACTCTCGAACGCCAATGTTCTGCGACGAGATACTTGGCTGCTGCACGACTCGCTGCAACGCCGCGACGCTCTCTCCGAACCGATCCTCGATCGCCTGCTCTACTCGCTCTATGTCGCTCATCGAGCTCCCCCTGTTTGCCTCTGCAACTGGAGCGCACTCTAACAGACACAGGGGGGCTCTTCACTCCTGAAGCTGGGAAAGCGGGAGGCACTGCGCAGGATGCGCAAGGATCTGGCGCGGAGCCAGTGAAAAGAAACCGCCCGGCAGTGTTCCTGCCGGGCGGTCAGAAGGCAAGCGTCGTATTGCTATTCGTATCTCTTGAAGATCGCGACGGCGTTCTGTCCACCGAAGCCAAAGGCGTTTACCATCCCGGCTCTCACCGGCATCTCGCGCGCCTCGTTCGGCACGTAATCCAGGTCGCAGTCTGGATCGGGGTATTCGAGGTTGATTGTTGGCGGCACGATTCCATTGACAATCGACTTGACCACGGTCACCCCGGCTACCCCGCCGGCCGCTCCGACGAGATGCCCGAGCGCTCCCTTGATCGACGGCACCGCCAGTCGCCAGGCATGATCCCCGAAGGCCCGCTTGATCGCGGTCGTCTCGGCCTTGTCACCCAGCGGGGTGCTCGTTCCATGCGCCGAGATATGATCGATGTCCTCCGCGTTCAAGCACGCCGCCGCCAATGCGTTCCGCATCGCTCGCGCCGTATATGTCCCATCCTCGACCGGGGCGGACAGGTGGAATGCGTCCGCTGTCATCGCTCCGCCGGCCAGCTCACAGTAGATCCTCGCGCCGCGCGCGCGCGCGTGTTCCTCGGTCTCAAGGATCATCGCGCCGCATCCCTCGGCGAAGACGAACCCGTCCCGTTCGGCGTCGAACGGCCGGCTGGCTCGTTTGGGGTCATCGTTCCGCCTCGAAAGCGCGCCCATATTCGCAAATGCCGACACCGCGACCGGATCCATTCCCGCCTCGGTCCCCCCGGCAATAACGACATCGGCCTCGCCTCGTCGCAACAGGTGCCAGGAGTCGACGAACGCCTGCGAGCCGGCCGCACATGCCGCAACCGAACCACGCACTGGCCCATGGATCCCGTATGTCATCGAGACCTGGCTCGCAGCCATGTTCGGCGCATACATCGGGATGAAGAATGGGCTGACCCGGTTTGGTCCCTTTTCGTAATAGTTGCGGACCTCTCGCGTCAGCGTCTGGATGCCGCCGCCGCCGGTGTTCATCATCACCGCGATCCGCTCCGATCGCTCCGGATCGATCGTGATGCCCGCGTCGCACAGCGCCTCGCCGGCCGCCGCCACCGCAAGCTGCGAGAAGCGGTCCATCCGGCGTGCTGCCTTCATGTCCATGTAATTCTTGGGATCGAACCCCTTCACCTCACCGCCGATGCGAACATCCAACGGAGACGGGTCGAACGCCGTGATGCGCGCGACACCACACTCACCAGCGATCAGATTCGTCCAATACGTCTGGACATCATTGCCGATCGGCGTCAGAACGCCAAGACCCGTCACAACTACACGCTGCACGTTGCGGCAAATCCTCTCGGGCTATCTCTCCCCGCGCCAGGCATCCGGCCCGACAGGGTCATTCGGCTCGAATCCCCCACGGTCGCTACGACGACCCGTCAGTTTCCCTCGATCGAGATCCCCAGGTCCCCGACATTCAGCGTCCTGGCCTCGCGCTTCACTCTCCGGATCAACCCACTGAGCGCCTGGCCCGGGCCGACCTCGAGGAATGTATCGACGCCGTGGTCCACCATTTCGCGAACCGAGCCTGTCCACTGAACCGGGCGGACCATATGCTGCCCGACATTCCGTTTCAGGTCATCGACAGAGGTAATGAAGCGCCCCGACAGGTTCGAGACGATCGGTGTCACCGGCTCGCGAAAGCTGACCTTCTGAACGAGATCGGCAAGCTGCGAACCTGCCCGCTCCATGAGCGGCGAATGCGACGCTATGCTGATCCCCAGCCGCACCACTCGTCGGGCGCCCGCGGCACTCGCCAGCGCCATCGCCCGCTCCAGCGCATCGACCTCGCCGGAGATCACCATCTGTCCCGGGCAATTGTCGTTCGCGACAACGACGATACCACCGGCCTGGGAAGCTTCTGCGCAGACTGCCTCAAGCTTCTCGTTTGATAGCCCGATTACTGCAGCCATCCCACCGGGTCGCTCTGCTCCCGCCTCCTTCATCAACCGCCCACGCTCGCGGACGAGGTGAAGAGCGTCTTCGAAGTCGATAACCTCGGCGGAGACAAGCGCCGTGTACTCACCCAGCGAGTGGCCGGCCACGCAGACTGGCGACAGGGCTTCCCCGAGATGGCCGAGATGCTCGCGCAGCGCTTCAAGCGCCGCATAGCTCACGGTCAGAATAGCTGGCTGGGAGTTGAACGTGTCCTCCAGCTCGTCGGCCGGCCCCTCAAAGCACAAACGGGAAAGCGAGAAGCCAAGAGCGTCGTCCGCCTGGCGAAAGATCCGCCGTGCCGTCTCCGACGCGCCGTGCAGTCGCTGCCCCATCCCGACGAACTGGCTGCCCTGTCCGGGGAAGACCAATGCCACACCGCGCCCAAGTGCCTTCGTGCCGTGTTCGAGGCTTGCGCTACTCACGGTTCTCTTCCATTCCCCACAACACAGCAGGCAACATCGTCGCGAAAACAAGCAACTGCGCCATGCGGACTATACCAGAAACACCGATCCCGACACTCCGAGCTCTTGCCCGACCACCCAGCGCCGCTGTGTCTGAACTATTCAGCCTCGACCGCCTCCATTGCAGCCACCTCAATCGCTGCAGGCGGAGCGCCGAGTAGCTTGATCAGCGCCTCTTCGTCGATTGTCTCCTCGTCGATCAGTCGATGGGCGAGACCGTCGAGCGCCTCCTGATACTGCTTCAGCAGTCCGATCGCCTTCGCCATCGCCTCGTTCAGTAGCCGGTGAACCGCCTCATCGGCGCGGTCGAGCGTGTTGTCGCTCATCTCGCGCTCCTGCGTCAGCTCGCGGCCAAGGAATACGTGCTGCTCGCCAGTCCCGAGGTAGACCGGCCCGATCTCATCACTCATGCCCCACAGGCCGACCATCCGCCGCGCCAGCTCCGACGCCTCCTTCAGGTCGCTCTGAGCTCCGGTCGTCACCTCATTGAACGTGATGACCTCGGCAGCTCGCCCGCCCATCATCACCGCCAGACGCGCCAGCAGATATTGCCGAGAATAGTTGTATCGATCCTCGGAGGGCGTCTGGATCGTCACCCCGAGCGCCCGTCCTCGCGGCACGATCGACACCTTCCGCAATGGGTCTGCCCCAGGCGAGAAGTGCGCGACGATCGCGTGGCCCGCCTCGTGGTATGCCACCACGAGCTTGTCGTGGTCGCTCATCACCATCCCACGCACCGTCCCGAGGATGATCTTGTCGAGCGCCTCGTCGAAGTCCCCTCGCGCCACCGTTTTGCGGCTGTGCCGGGCTGCCGTCAGCGCCGCCTCATTCACGAGATTCGCCAGGTCCGCCCCCGAAAACCCGGGTGTCCCAGCGGCGATTGATAATAGATCGACGTTCCCCTCCAATGGGATGCCGCGAGAGTGGATCTTGAGAATGGCTTCGCGGCCCTTCTTGTCGGGCAGTCCGACGGTCACTTGTCGGTCAAACCGGCCGGGCCGCAGCAACGCCGGATCGAGCACGTCCGGCCGGTTCGTCGCCGCGATCACGATCACGTCCTGGTTCGGCTCGAACCCATCCATCTCGACCAGCAGCTGGTTGAGCGTCTGCTCACGCTCGTCGTTCGAGCCACCCAGACCTGCGAACCGCTGCCGGCCGACGGCATCCAGCTCGTCGACAAACACGATGGCCGGCGCTGCGGTCTTCGCCCGCTCGAACAGATCACGCACACGCGAGGCGCCGACGCCGACAAACATCTCAACGAACTCCGACGCGCTCACGCTGAAGAACGGCACTCCGGCCTCGCCGGCCACCGCCTTCGCCATCAGCGTCTTGCCAGTCCCCGGCGGGCCAACAAGCAGGATGCCCCGCGGCAGCCGTGCGCCGATCTGGTGGTACTTCGTCGGATTCTTCAGAAAGTCCACCACCTCGGTCAGCTCGCGCTTGGCTTCCTCCTCGCCGGCCACATCGTCAAACGTCAGATGGGGCCGTTCCGGGTCGTACATCTTTGCTTTCGACCGCCCGAAGCCAAAGACATTCTGCTGCCCACGGCTCATGTTGCGCGTCATCAGCACGATCAACCCCACGAACAACAGCAGCGGCGCGACGGTGAACAAGAGCGTTGGCAGAATCGACTGACTCTGCTTCTTCACCTGAATCTCGACACCCTGATCGCGCAACAGCGGCAGCAGCTGTTCATTCGAATTCTCGGGGATTATCGTCTCGAACTTCGTGTCGGTGACAACCTTCGCCGTCCCGGTCGGTGCTGTCTGGCCCGGCGGTAGCAGCTCCGTGCCTGTCCAGGTCATCTCCTTGGTGAATTCGCCGGTGACATCCTGGCCGGAAATCGTCACCGACTTCACCTGCTGCTCCTGCACCGCCGTCACCATCATCGAATACGGCAGCTCGATCCGCGAAACGCTCTGCGGCCAGAGAAACATGTAGATGTAGCCGGCCGAGAGTGCCGCCAGCAGCACCCAGAATAGCCAGCTCGGCATCCGAAAGCGCGGTTGTGGCTCCGCTCCGCGACCTCCTGGTGGGGTCCGCTTCGGTTGCTGTTGGCGACCGCCTGGATCCATCATCGTGTCGCAGACTCCTCTATCGTGGCGCCGCTTCCGGCGATCACGCGACTCCGTGGTGCGTCAATGCACAACAAGCTCAGCGGACGCAGGGCACCCGCTCGCGCCTAAGGATAATCCACCGTCAAGTAAACCGTCAGTCTGCCCTGCAAGCCCCCGCTGTCGGTCTGGTCTGCGGTATGGTTGTTGGTCGCAAACCAGCAAGCGCGGCTGGACGACGGCTGGATAAGTGGAGCGGCTCGTGCAGACGGATGGCGACAGGCACCTGCTCGAGTTCTGGGCTCTCGCTCAGCAACTCAAGACGCTGAAACGCCAGGGCTGGCTCGATCGTGGCGTTCCCGACCCCGAATCCGCTGCTGAACACTCCTGGGGAGTGGCGCTCCTTGCCTGGCTCCTGGCCCGCGACGATCCTGCGCTCGACCGCGACCGCGTCCTCCTCATCGGCCTGGTCCACGATCTCCCTGAAGCCGTCGCAGGCGACCCAACGCCCTTCGATCGCTACCGCGACGCGCGGGGCGCTATCGAGCCCGGTCGGTTTGCCGAGCCCCCGATCTACACATCCGACGCGCGCCGGGTGAAAATCGCGGCTGAACGAAACGCGCTGGATCAGATGCTTGGCCACCTCGATACGGCAATAGCTGCCGAGGTGCGCGACGCCTGGACGGAGTACGAATCCGGTCGCACTCCGGAAGCCCGGTTCGTCCGGCAGGTCGACAAGCTGGAGACACTCCTGCAGGCTGAGAGCTACGCGGACCGCCACCCCGACCTTGCCATCGGCTCGTTCCGCCTCGGCGCCGACCGCGATGTCACTGATCCCCGCCTGACCCGGCTTGTCCGGCTGAGCCGGAGGTCGTAGCGGACTCTCCCCCATGGCCCCACC
>CALMXF010000079.1 GCA_937870985.1 uncultured Chloroflexota bacterium | reverse complement strand
GTTGAGACTGGTCGTTGCACACCAATCAGACACCGTACATGATCGACGAGTTCCTGGCCCGCGTCGCTGCGACCGAGGATCTGGGGATCGAGTGGCGCAGCGAGCCACGCTCCGTCTTCTTCCACGGCCACTGCCACCAGAAGGCGCTGATCGGCATGAAGGCGTCGATGGATGCGCTGCGGCTGGCCGGGATCGACGCGAAGGAGTCCGGCGCGGGCTGCTGCGGGATGGCCGGCTCGTTCGGCTACCAGGCCGAGCACTACGCCGTCTCGCGCAAGGTCGGCGAGGAACGCCTCTTCCCGCGGGTCCGCACGACCCCGCCCGAGACGACGATCGCCATCGCCGGCGTCTCCTGCCACCAGCAGATCGAGCACTTTACCGGCCGGCGGGTGCAGCACATCGCCGAGGTCCTGGCCGAACAGGTCCAGCCAGGGCACGTCTGGCGGCCGGGGGTGGGGAAGGCGCAAGCGGCGGACTGACGAAGGGAGCGAATCGGATGGCCCAGACTATCGCGCCGCGGATCACCGTCGATTCGGCGGTGCGCTCGGGGAAGCCGGTCATCGAGGGTACCCGCGTCCCGGTCGATGTCATTGTTGGACGATTGGCCAGCGGTATGACGGCGACCGAGATCGCGGAGGAGTACGGGATCGCCGTCGAGGATGTGACCGCAGCACTTCACTATGCAGCTCACGTGCTCGAATCGGAAGAATGGCGAGTGACGGCCTGAGTGGTGGCGTTTCTGATCGACGAAGACATGCCACGCTCGACCGCGCGTGTTCTGCGGGAGGCTGGATACGCTGCCGAAGACGTTCGCGATGTTGGGCTTCGTGGGCATAGCGACGCCGATGTGTTTGCCTACGCGCAGGAGCATTCCTTCACAGTCATTACTGCAGACCTGGGCTTCGCCAACCCCCTGACGTACCCGTTGGGTTCGCACGCGGGAATCGTGGTCGTGAGAGTTCCCAACGAGGTGTCGGTCGCGAGGTTGAACGACGAGCTAGCGCGGGCGCTAGAGGAGCTGCGCAACGAGGAGCTCGCTGGGCTGCTTGTCATCGTCGAGCCGGGCCGCATGCGCATCCGCCGGCCACCAGGGCCGTTCATCGGGTAGTCGATCCCCGCACTGGATGAACGCCATCGCCCGTATCTCCTGCTGCCAGGAGCACCGGCCGGCCTGTGAAGCACATCGCCGAGGTGCTTGCCGAGCAGGTGAAGCCGGGACACGTCTGGCGACCGGGAGCGCGTCAGGCGCCGGCCGCGGCGGATTGAGGGGCGCAGACCACGGAGTGTGATGATGCTGGATGTCGTGCGTCGCTATCGATGATCAGGTTCGCGAAACCCGCGTTATGACCCTCGGCTACCGCGGCATCAGCGGGCCGCGCTCCCACTTGTCCTTCTGGAAGCCGGGGGTGGTCCAGCGGGCGTGGTTGTCGTTGCCACTGCCGCGGTTGGCGCCGGAGCCGTAGAAGCCGGACCCGGGGGTCGCCTGGCGGTAGATGTCGCCGTTCTCGGTGGTGATGAAGACGCCGATCGGGAATGTATCCCCTTCGAGGCTCACCCCGGTCTCCGTTGCCTCTTCGGCGTCGGTCGTCGTTTCCTGTGCCTCGTCACTCATGCGTCGCTCCATTCCTGCCCATCGTCCCGCTCGGCATCATGCGCCCTTGCTGGAATGATGGCCGATTGGCGGGGAAAAGGCCAGC
>CALMXF010000078.1 GCA_937870985.1 uncultured Chloroflexota bacterium | reverse complement strand
CAGGCTGGCCGGCGCTGGACGGTGAAACCGCCGAGACGCCGGTGATCCCCACGATCGAACGCCCGTCGCCGGTGACGACGGTTGCGCCGCGGCGGCTCAACAACGCGATGATGTTCGTTCTGATCGTCCTGACGATCTCGGTCGTCGGGCTCCTGTACCTGGTTCAGACCAGCCATGTCGCGGGCCTTGGCTATGAGGTGAGCCGGCTGGAGCGCCAGCGGATGGATGTCGCGCTGGAGAATCAACGGCTGACCTATGAGATTGCGCGGCGTCAGTCACTCCCCGCGATTGAGAAGATGGCGCTCGACGATCTGCACATGCAGCCGATGGACGCGCATGTCTACCTGACAGTTCCCGCGCCCGCCAGCGAGCAGCTCAAGCTGCCGTCGCCGCAGGAAGGGCGCACCCGGTCTCTCGGTGAGCGTCTCTGGGACCGACTGACCGGCGAGGCCGAAGCGAATCACCCGATCGAGATAACGCCATGAACCAGCCACACGTCAAGCCACACAGCCGGATCATGGTGCTGTTCTCGGTCTTCATTCTGTTGATGGCGTTGATCGGCTATCGCGTCGTCGCCGTCCAGGTTGTTCGGTCGAGCGAGTTCAGCCGCTGGGCGGTCGCCGAGCGGATGCAGCAGGATATCGTCCCGGCGCGCCGCGGCGAGATCTACGATAGCCATGGTGTCCGGCTGGCGACGAACATGCCGGCCGCCCGCGTATCCGCGATCGTCGATCAGATTCCCGACCGTGCGCTTGCCGCCCAGCAGCTTGCGCCGCTGATCGGGCGAACGCCGGCCGACGTGCTTGATGCGCTGAACCAGAAGGATATCGAGTGGGTCGTGCTCGCTCGGAATCTCTCGCCCGAGGATGGCGACAAGGTGCGGGCGTTGAACCTGCCTGGCATCGTTCTCGATGCTGAACCGAGCCGGGTCTACCCGTTCGGCGATTTCGCGGGCCAGCTGCTTGGCTTCACGAACAACGCGATGGCCGGCAACTACGGGATCGAGGGGCAGTATGACTCCCTCCTGGGTGGAACTCCGGGCAAGCTCATCGGAGAGCGCGATGGCCAGGGCAACGTCATCGCCCTGACCCAGTCCACCTGGGATCCGCCTGTCGATGGCTCGGACGTGACGCTGACGATCGATAGCGCTGTCCAGGAGGCGATCGAGGTCA
Source organism: uncultured Chloroflexota bacterium (assembly GCA_937870985.1). Classification (GTDB taxonomy): domain Bacteria; phylum Chloroflexota; class Chloroflexia; order Thermomicrobiales; family CFX8; genus JAMLIA01. Next base: position 3,516 of record CALMXF010000078.1, on the reverse strand, counting down.
TCCTGCGTCAGACGATCAAGGAGCAGCGCGCGATCGGCGGCACGATCATCGTGCAGGACCCGAACACCGGAGCCATTCTCGGGATGGCCAGCGCGCCGAGCTTCGATCCGAACGCCTTCGTAGACGTCAAGAACGCATCTACCTTCCTCAACCCGGCCATCTCTGCTGTCTATGAGCCGGGATCGACGTTCAAGTCGGTCGTCATGGCGATCGGCATCGACAGTGGCGCGGTGACTCCTGACAGCACGCACAATGACGAGCCGGGGTACGTGGAGCTGCCGGACGGCAGCCGGATCACGAACTTCGAAGGCGCGGTCTGGGGCACCGAGACGATGACCGAGGTCCTGCAGCGGTCGTCCAACCTTGGCGCCATCTATGTTGCCGAGAAGACCGGCCGCGAGCGGTTCTACGATGGCATCCAGGCGTTTGGCTTTGGAACACCGACCGGCGTTGATCTGCAGGGCGAGGAACAGGGTATTCTGACGCTGCCCGGCGAGATGGGCTGGAATGACGCGCTCTACGCGACGAACTCCTTTGGACAGGGAATCGCCTGCACGCCGCTTCAGCTCGTGAACGCCTTTTCCGCGATCGTCAACGGTGGCCGGCTGATGACACCCTATGTCGTCAGTGAGGTTCATTCCGCGAACGGGACGACAGTGACCCAGCCTCAGGTCGTCCGACAGGTGATTTCCGAGACGTCGTCGTCGACAATGCGGACAATGCTCGAGAGCGTCGTCGATCATCCGAACAGCCTCTATCCGACTGTCCCGGGCTATCGGATCGGCGCGAAGACCGGGACGGCTCAGGTTCCGTCGCCGGCCGGAGGCTATATCGACAACGCGACGATCGCATCGATCATCGGCTTCGGCCCGGTCGAGCACCCGCGCTTCAGCGTGTTGGTCAAGATCGACTGGCCGAAGGAGGAGGGCACGGGGCTCCAGGTCAGCGGACCCGTCCTCCAGAAGGTGTTCGAGCAGCTCTTCCTGCTCTATGGGATTCCACCGGATGATCTGGAGGCGGCGCCGTGATTCGCGTGCACGACATCCTTGCTGGGACACACGGTCGATTGTTCGGCAGTATCTCGCGGAATGATCTGCTGGCACGAGTCGTCCACGACTCGCGTGACGTCGATAAGGGGGATCTCTTCATCGCCCTGAAGGGGGAGCGGACGGACGGTCATCGGTTCGTGCCGGATGCGCTCGAGGCGGGCGCCGGTGCAGTGATGGTGGACGAGAGCTGGTTTCGGCGCTTCGACCTGGGGGATCTGCCGGTCATCGTCGTGCCGGACACGCTCGTGGCGCTGCAGTCGCTGGCCGCCTACTGGCGGTCGCTCTTCAGCGAAGCCCGGGTGATCGGTATCACGGGTAGTATCGGCAAGTCGAGCACCAAGGAGGTGATCTCGGCCGTCCTTGCGCAGCGCTACGAAGTAACGCGCAGCCGAAAGAGCTTCAACAACGAGATCGGCCTGCCGCTATCGGTGCTGGAGATGACGCCGGACACGGATGTCGTTGTGCTGGAGATGGGCGGCGCCTATGCCTTCGGCGAGATCGGCCATCTCGCTCAGATCGCCCGGCCGACGATCGGCGTCGTCACGAATGTGTCGCACTCGCACCTTGGCCGGATGGGCTCTCTCGACGCGATCGCGAAGACCAAGACCGAGCTCGTAGAGGCGCTGCCGGCCGACGGGCTCGCAGTGCTGAATATCGACGACCGGCGTGTCCGCGCCATGGCGGAGCGAGCGAAGTGCCGCGTTGTTTACTACGGCACCGACCCTGCCGCTGATTACTACGCGACTGAGCTGGAGAGCCACGGGATCGAGGGCATCTCGTTCACCTTGCACCACGGCGATGTCCAGAGTTACGTGAGCGTGCCGCTCATGGGGCGACATAGCGTCCACATGGCGCTGGTGGGTGTGGCGATCGGGACGGAGCTCGGGCTCTCGCTGGCCGACATCCTGCGCGGCTTTCAGGCGCCGGATATCCAGCTCCGGCTGCTGCTTCTGCCGGGTGTCAATGGCTCGACCGTGCTCGATGACAGCTACAACGCCAACCCCGCCTCCTGCGTCGCCGCATTGAACCTGTTGGCCGAGCTGGACGCGACCAGGCGAGTCGCTGTATTTGGCGATATGTACGAGTTGGGGACATATGAGGAGGAAGGCCACCGACGAGTCGGCGGCCGTGCCGCCGAGACAGTGGACGCGCTCTATACGATGGGACCGCTGGCTCGATTGATCGCGGCCGAAGCCGTCAAGGCGCGACCAGACCTGCCGGTCGAGATGTTCGACGACAAGCGCGCGCTCGAAGACGCGCTGCGGCGTGATCTGCGTCCGGGTGACCTGGTCCTCATCAAGGGATCGCGAGGGTTGGAGCTGGAGACGCTGGTGTCGGCGCTTCGCAACCAGATGGCTGAGGAAACGGATTGACGATGCCGACGTATGCCATCGAGCTGCTGCGCGCGATAGAGGATCATGTGGTCCACAACTCGCTGCTTCCGCTCGATCCTCTCGACAATCTGGCTATTTCACTTGCGCTGGCAGGGGTCGCCTTCATGTTGTCCGTCGCGATCGGACGCCCGTGCATCGACTTCCTCCGGGCGCGTGGGATCGGCAAGCAGATCCGGATCGAAGGTCCCGAAGGGCATATGACCAAGACCGGCACGCCAACGATGGGCGGGGTTATCTTCATCTCGACGGTCGTCATTCTGACGATCGTCTTCAATCTGATCGGCCGGCTTTCGATGCTGTTGCCGCTCGGAGTGCTGATCGGAACCGCCATCCTCGGAGGGATCGACGATCGGCTCAATCTCGTCGGCGGCCAGAGGACGGGGCTGACGGCGCGCTTCAAGATGATCTGGTTGCTGCTTTTCGCCGGTATCGGCGCGCTCGTGCTGTACTACCCTCTGGGTCTGCACAGCATCTATGTGCCGTTCATCGGCCGGTATGAGATCGGGTTGTTCTATATCCCGATCGCAATTCTCGTTATCTCCGGCACAGCCAACGCGGTGAATCTCACCGACGGGCTTGATACGCTGGCCGGCGGAACAGCTGCGGTGGCCTTCACCGCCTACGGGATCATCGCGTTCCTCCAGGGGCAAGTACAGGTGGTGACCTTCTGCTTCATGATGGTCGGCGCGCTGTTTGGATTCCTCTGGTTCAACGCGCACCCCGCGCAAGTGTTCATGGGAGACACCGGTTCGCTGGCCCTCGGCGCGTCATTGGCGACTGTCGCGTTCATGACCGGCCAGTGGCTTCTGCTGCCGGTCGTTGGCGCGGTGTTCTTCGCCGAGACTGCTTCGGTGATGCTGCAGGTCGCCTATTTCAAGCGCACGCACGGGAAGCGTCTGTTTCGCATGACGCCGCTTCACCACCACTTCGAATTGCTCGGCTGGAGCGAGACACAGGTGACCTTGCGCTTCTGGTTGATCGGCATGATGGCCGGCCTCCTCGGCGTTGCGCTGGCGGTCGGAGGGCCAGTATGAGGCAGAAGCCGCTGGCGCTCGCCGGCCGGCGAGTGTTGC
>CALMXF010000077.1 GCA_937870985.1 uncultured Chloroflexota bacterium | reverse complement strand
TCGCTGGCCGACCGCCACGGCCGGCGGGCGCTGATCATCGGCTCGCTGATCGCGACGATCCCGGCGATCCTGCTCTTCACCCAGTTCACCGGCGGGATCGCGTTTCTGACCGGCGCGCTAGTCGGAATTCTGGCGGCATCGACCGCTCCGCTGCTGTTGGTAATGGCCCAGCAGTTGATGCAGGGTCGCGCCGGTGTCGCCTCCGGACTGATTCTCGGCCTCGGCTTCGTCACTGGCGCGATCGGCGTCCCGATCACCGGCGCGATTGCCGACGCCTTCAGCATCCAGACCGCCATGCGCGCGCAGTCGCTCGTCATCCTGCTGGCGATTCCGATCGCGCTACTCCTGCCAAGCGAGCTGCGAATGCGCCAGATCCAGGAGCGCGGCAGCGACCGGCCCTAGCGCCGGTCAGGCCGGCTTCCAGTAGTCGTACTCCATCAGCCGGGCAGAACCGGCGGCGACGTCGTGGCCGCAGAGGCGCTCGATGACGTGCAGCGACATGTCGATGCCGGCCGAGACACCGGCCGATGAGACGACCGTTCCGTCGTCGACGAACCGGACGTCGTGGCGCACATCGAGGCTGGGGTAGGTATCGCGCAGCCGATCGATGCTGGCCCAGTGGGTCGTCGCGACGCTGTGTTCGGCCAGCACACCGGCTTCCGCCAGCAGGAACGCGCCGGTGCACACCGACGTGGCCAACTCGGCCTGCTCTGCCACGTCGGCGATCCAGCCAACCAGTCGCGGATTGTTCACCTCGCGCCGCGTGCCCTGCCCGCCGGGAACGACCAGAACGTCGATCTTCGGCGCATCGTCAAGGGTGTAATCCGGCATCACCCGCAGGCCAGCGCGAACCCGCACCTCGTCCAACTGCTCGGCGACCGTGAACACCTCGAACACCTTCTCGCCGGCGCCACCGTAGTTCGCGGCAGTGAACGCCTCGTAAGGGCCGGTGAAGTCCAGCAGCTCCACGTCAGGAAAGATGAGGATACCGACGTTTCGAATCATCTTCAGTCCTCCGGACTCGCGATCGATTTGTTACTGATCGGTATCCACCTATCCTCGTCTATCTTTCGATGGCGCGCTGTGACTCAGATCACGCTCCCGAGGACTGGCGCAACGCAACGCCGCTCGCCCGCAAATCGGCGAAGCAGGCAGCGGTCCGGCGCAACCCCTCGGCAAACACTGCAGGATGCTGGCCAATGCCGACCCGCAAGTGGTGCTCGTAGCCGAACGCCGAGCCGGGCGCAAGCATGACGCTGTACTCGGCCGCCAGACGATCGGCCAGCTCCGACGACGGGATATCGAGCTCGTAGCGCAGCAGCGCCAGCAGCCCGCCGCGCGGCGGCGTCCAGGAAGCGATATCGGCGTGTTCGGCAAACCACTGTTCGGCGGTCGCCAGGTTGGCGACGACGATCCCGCGTGTCCGCTCGACAATCCGGTCACGGTTGCGGAAGGCAAGGACGGCCAACGCGTCGTTCAGCTTGCCGGGGGAGAGGGTGATGTAGTCGCGCATCCACCAACAGCGCGCGACGATGTCGGCCGGCGCAGCCAGCCACCCAATCCGCAGCCCGGGCAGTCCGAACGGCTTGGAGAACGTGCCGACGCTGATCGCCTGCCCGCCGAGGTCACGCACCGGCGGGGCAAACACATCGCCGCCCGGCACATCCAGCCAGCGGTAGGCCTCGTCGCACATCACCCAGCAGCCTCGCTCAGCCGCCAGCGCGTGAACTCGCGCCAGATCATCTGCCGAGAGCATCGAGCCAGTCGGGTTATGCGGCGTGTTGACGACTATCAGCTTCGTGTCCGGCCGCAGGAGCGACTCCAGCTCGGCGATGTCGTAGCGGAAGCCATTCTCCGGCCGCAGCTGCCAGAGCGAGACATCGCAGCCAATCGCTCGCGGGACGCTGTATAGCTGCTGATATGCAGGGTAGACAGCCACGACGTGATCGCCAGGGTCGAGCAGGGTATTGAACGCCAGGAAGTTCGCCTCGATCGCGCCGGTCGTCACCAGGATCTCGTCCGGCCCGGTGTCAAGGTAGGTTGCGGCCAACAGCGAGCGCAGCTCCAGCGACCCTGGCGCTTCGCTGTAGCCCAGCCGCGTATCGAGCAGGCCGGCCAGTGTCCCTTCGCGTTCGCCTTCTGGCAGCAGATCGAGCAGATCGTTCATCGTCATCGGCAGGATGCCGCTCTCGGCGATGTCGTACTCGACCTGTGTCTCCCAGGTTGTCATCCAACGTTCCAGCGCGAAGGTCTCGATCTTCATGGCAGGCGATTCTTCCTCATCGTTATCCGACTATCTTCAGCCCTACGCCGGCCGCAATGCGTGCATGAGTGGCTCCAGCTCGTAGAGCAGGAAGCCGAGGACGAACATCAGTCCGAAGTAGATGACGCCGATCGTCAGCCGCTCACTGGGCGAAACGTCGTAGTAGTTCGTCTTGCCGCGTTCGCGGAATATCCGGAACAGCTCGGGTGCGCCGAAGAGAAGGATGAGGAGCAGGATCGGACTGGGCCGCAAGATCATCAGCCCGAGCAATCCGGCGATCCCGACGAGCCACAGCCAACGCGAGATCGCGCCGACTGCCCGGCCGCCATCCAGCGGCAGGACCGGCAAGAGATTGAACAGGTTCAGCAGGATACCGACGTAGGCGAGCGCCAGAAACAGCCGATGGCCATCGAGCAGGTAGATGCCATACGCGGCCAGCGCGCCAAGCGAGCCGATGACTGGCCCACCAAGCCCAACGTATGCCTCCATCACGGCGTTACGCGGCAACTGCTTCATCCCGATCAACGCCCCCATGAACGGGATGAAGATCGGCGCGGTCGCCCGCACGCCGTAGCGACGGAGGACGACGACGTGCCCCATCTCGTGGATGAAGATCAGTGCCACCAGGCCGACGGCAAACTGCCAGGGGAACAGCAGCGCATAGGCCCCGATGCTGACCAGCGCCGTGATGCCGGTGCCGAGAAATTTCACACCCTTCAGCCCGATCAGCAGGAACTTCAACTTGGTAGCGATGAACAGCAACGCCGCGCCAGCGGGACCCAGTACACGCTTCAGCCACGGATCACGCCGAGCCGGCGCGCGAACGACATCCCCCTCAGAGGAGACCCGGTAGTCCGCTTCATAGATTTGATCGGGATCGAAAGACATCACAATCTCGATTCAGCAGGCGTCCCGCCATTCACATCGTCGTGTCGCGGGACGCAGAGTTGAGTCAGAACGACTCAAGTATATCATCGCCGGTGACGATATTTCACCAGCCTAGCCCACCTTGCTGAAATCGGCATGAACGGGCGGTGAACGTTTCGGAGGCCGAGCTCGCCGGACACTTGCCGCCGCTGCCGCCTCAGCAGGATGCGGCAGCCAGTAGAGACAACAAAGCGGGCCGCGTGCGCGGCCCGCTTTGCCATCCATGACGTGGGTGAGTGGGGAGAAGGCTAGAACAATCGCCACAGATGCTGGTTAGTCACCTCGTGATGGAACTGAATCTCGCCGGTCTTGATCATCGTCCCGAGGGCTCGAGGAGACCGAACGGCGACAGCCTTCTTGAGCTCGCCGAACCGGTCGCGAACCTCAGGACCGAGCAACTCTGCCGCATGATTGCTGCCACACAGATGTGTGATCGCATCATAGATATTGTCCGGCAGGATCGACGTCGTCCCGCGAACCCCTTCGACCAGCGGCCCTTCGAGGCCGGTGCTAAGCAGCGAGTAGATGACCATGTACGGATTAGCATCCGGAGCGATTGACCGGACCTCGACCCGCGATGATTTCCGGTCGGCAATCGGGATACGGACCATCGAGCCGCGGTCGCTCGGCGAAGCCTTGATCGCGTTGGGCGCCTCGAACGCTGGATCAAGCCGTCGGTAGCCGTTGACGCTCGGGTTCAGCATCAGGCACAGGTCAAGCGCGCTGCTGAGAATCCGATCGACGAACGTCCAGGCGTACTCGGACAGATTCTCTTCGCCGTCTTCATCCCAGAACAGGTTGACGCCGTCCTTCGCCACCGACAGATTGGTGTGCATGCCGTTCCCATTGACGCCGACGATCGGCTTTGGCAGGAAGCTGGCGGTCATCCCGAGCCTGTTGGCCACCTGGCGACAGGCGAGCTTGTAGAGCATCACCTGGTCGGCGGCGATCGTCGCCTCGGTGTACGAGTAGTTCAGCTCGAACTGCGACGGGGCGACTTCGGGGTGGTCCTTCTCGTTCTCGAAGCCCAGGGCCCGCTGCACCTCGGCGGCGGCGTCGATGAACTGGCGCAGGTCATCGCTCGGCAGCGAGTGGTAGTAGCCACTGGTGGTCACCGGGTCAAACACGCCGGTCTCGACATACGTCTGTTCGGCATGCCGACCCTTGAAGAGGATGCCCTCGACCTCGTTCGAAACGTAGCAGGTCAACCCCTCGCGCGCGCGCTTCTCGTCGGTAAATGCCTTGAGCCTGGCACGCATGTCGGCGCGATACGGGGCGCCATCCGGCTCCTGAACCTCGCCAAACACCAGCACCTTGCCAGCCCCGAATGCATCGGCCGGCAGCCAGTAGAACGCCGACCAGTCGATGCCGAGCCGCAGGTCGGATTCCTTCTGGCGCGTGAACCCACGCACCGACGATCCGTCGAAGGTCAGGTTATCCGGGGACTTCAATAGGAACTTCTTGTCGTAGTCCAGCATGTGAAGCCGGCCCTCGAGATCCGAGAACGCGACTGTCACCGCCTTGATACGCTGCTCGCCGGCCAGATAGCGAAGGCGTTGTTCCTTGATCTCGCCCGGGTCGCGCCGAGCCACACGGTCTGCCTTTGCGGCCAGATTGAGCTCCTCGAGCTCATCGTAGTGGATGTGAAGAAAGTCGCGCAGCCCTTCGATCACTGTGTATCCCTTCTCGTCGCGCTGCGATCCAGCCGACCGCTCGTCCGGTCTGGATCGATTCTGCCGGTTTATCAACCCGGCGTGTATGTGCGTGGAAATGAGATTGGCGACGAGTTTTTGTGCATCTCGCACAACCGAGGAGCCGCAGCGTGTGTTGAACGCCTGCGTCGACTCGCAAATACCGGGATGAGGTCGAATTCGTGGAGAAATGCCGGTGCCATATGGGCACAACGCACGAAGGCGAGACGAGGCC
>CALMXF010000076.1 GCA_937870985.1 uncultured Chloroflexota bacterium | reverse complement strand
TTTTCCGTGGATGCCGCCAAAACCACCGTTGCTCATGCAGACGATGTGGTCGCCCGGCACGTTCGAGGCGTCGACGCCGGCGTTCGCGCAGACGAAGCCGTGGCGTGTTTCGCAGATCAGGACCCCGCGATCCATCCGCACGATCCGGGTGGCCTCGCGCAGGACAACCTCGACCTGGCGGGCATCCTTGTCCCAGCGCTCGGCCCAGACGAGCGCAAACGGTGACGGTTCGATCGTGGCGAGGTCGACGAGTCGCCCTTCGGCTTTCGAGACGATCTTATGGGTTACGACCAGCACATCGCCGTCGAGCGGAGTCAGGTTACTGGCCTCCAGCGCGTCGCCGATTATCGCGTTCAGATCGTCACCGGGGCGTACTTCGGGGATGCCGTCCAGTCCGTAGAGTCGGATTTCGCTCGGCATGTCAGCGCGTCTCCCTCACTTGTCGTTACGATCAGCTATTCCAGGTTCATTGTTCGCAACCGCCAGGAGGTTGCGACGATGGCGAGTGCTGTCAGCACGAGCAACGTGACGATCGCGGAGATGAGCCGGTTCGGGTGATCCATCGTGGCAGCCGGGTCGTTGGCTAGCCGAACGTAGATCGACTCGACGAAGTGCCGCACACTGAGCAGCCGGACGCCGGGAATGAAGCGGCTGAACGTCGTCTCCCAGAGCAGGGTGTAGATGATGCCGGCCAGCAGTGCTCGTGAAATGAGCAGGCTCAGCAGAAGGAACAACGCGCCGTAGGCAAGGACCGCGAACACCTCCGCCACCAGCATCGCGATGAGCATGCCCAGCTCCCCGCCGGCCTCGCCGCGCATGACAATCACGAACCCGATCGTCGTCCCTGCCCAGAGAAGCAGCGTTGCGACTACCGCGACCGCGAGCAGCTTCTCCAGCACGATCCTCATCCGCGTCTGCGGCTTGAGGACGAGGTAGACCATCGTGCGGTCTTCGACCTCATTGCCGAGCGCGCTGGTGGCGAGAATCAGAATCGCGAGGGGCAACACCGTCGGCGCGACGCCATGGGTAAACAGGTTGTTGGCAAACGTCACCCGGTCGATCGTCGGCTGGCCGATCAGATAGATCAACGCGAAAGCAACCGGCACCGCCGCGAAGAGCGCGACGACGCGAACTGCATTGCCATGGGCGAGCTGGCGGAGCGTCAGTGTGGCGATCGGCACGGTTGACCGCGCCCCGTGAGTCGTGCCAGCCATCAGCCGCGCTCCACAACGTAGGCAAAGACGCTGGCCAACGACTCGTCGAGGGCCGCTACCTCATAGAGGTGCACGTCCTGGCGCTTGGCGATGGCCGGCGCCAGCCGGTAGAACGCGCGCACGTCGGCCGTTTCGACGACCAACGCCGGCGGCAGGTCTCCGGCCACAGGCTCGAAGCGGACACTCAACACAACCGGGGTCTGGACGAGCGCAGCCGCCAGCTTGCGTGGGTCGCTCGCTCGTAGCCGCACGGCTCGGGCGTGCTCGTCCATCCGGTCGCGGATCGCGTGGAAGTTGCCGGCGGCGGCGAGCTTGCCGCGATTGATGACGAGAATACGGTCGGCGAAGCGCTCGACCTCGTACAGAATGTGCGACGAGACGATCACGGTCTTCCCCTGCCGGCCCAGCGCCTGAATCAGCTCGATCAGCCGCGCTCGCTGGAGCGGGTCGGTCCCGTTCAGCGGCTCGTCCATCAGCAGCACGTCGGGATCGTGGACTAGCGCTGCCGCGATCTTCGTCCGTTGACGCATGCCTTTGGAGTAGCCGCGTAGCGGGCGGTCGGCGTCATCGAGCAACTCGACTGTCGCCAGCGCCTGATGGGCGGCGCCGGAGGGATCGTCCATCTTCTGGAGAACTGCGTTCAGCTCGACGAACTCGCGTCCGGTCAGAAATGGGTAGAGCGCTTCCTGTTCTGGCGCCATTCCGACGTGGCGGTAGAGCTCGACATCCCCGCGTGCCGGCCGGCCCAGAATGCGGATCTCGCCTTGCGAAGGCGCCAGCAATCCGGACAGCATCTCGAGCGTGGTGGACTTTCCCGCCCCGTTCGGCCCCAGCAACGCTGTGACACCCGGTTCGACGTGAAACGAGATATCCGAGACCGCGACTACATCGCCGTACCATTTCGACAGGTTCCGAACGACGACGGTGGCATTCGGCGGCGCTTCCGGCGTTGTGTCCGGGCCAGGTGGTCTGGCTTGTGTGACGCTTGTCTGCACGGTTACTCCTCCGCAAGGTAGCGTCGCTGCATGATCAGCCCCGCGGCGATGACGGCGGCAACGACCCCGACCAGATAGGCCGGCCCGACCAGATTGCCGATGGTGCTTCCTGAACCACCAAGCAGCCAGCCGGTGATCGACTGGACCAGCTCGATCGGACTGATCAGCACAATGTAATCGCGCAATGTCCCGCTCGTCGCGTCGAACAGCGCGTTCGTGATCGCGGTGATGAGAAGAATGCCGCCGATGAACACTGCGCTGGCGATCCCTTTTCGGTCGACCAGCGCGGCGACGGCCAGGCCGATGGCGGTGTAATAGACGCAGATGATCGCGCCCCATGCGATGATCCGACCAAGGTCGCCGAGGTGGTTTCCGAAGTAGCTGAGTGGGTTGTCGGCCAGCAGCACCTTGGCGATGAAGAGCAGCAGCTGCGGGCCGAATGCGATCGTCGCCATCAGTATGATCATCGCCGCGATCTTGGCCAGCAGATAGTTGACCGGGGTGATTGCGCGCGCCAAATACAGCGCCAGCACATTCTCGCGTCGGTCGTCGGAGAGCATCTCCGGCGCCAGGGCCGCTGCGAAGATCAGCAGCGCCATCGAGATGAACCCGGCCAGGCTGCCATAGCTGAAGTCGACCTGGGTTGGCAGGAAGGCGAGGATCCCGGCGACGATCAATGCCGGCGAGTAGGCGGCGACATACAGCAGCGCGGGCATGATCTTCGATGTCCAGCGCTTTCGAATGCCCAGCCCACGTTTCATCGACCAGACGATCAACGCGCGAATCGCATGGGCGCGACCGAGTCGCTCCCCGTCGTAGTGCTTGTAGCCCAGGTCGTAGACCTCGCCGTAGGGCTGGCCGGCCGACTCAGCTGGCATGGACTGTCTCCTTGCCGCGCGCGACGTCCGCGCCGCCGACTGTCTGGATGTAGACATCCTCGAGCGATCGTTCTCCGGCCTGCAGGCCGCGGAGCGGAAGGCCGAGCTCGACGACAGCATCGCGAATCGCATCGTAGATGGCGTCGCGCTCCCCACCGGGCGCGATGACGATGTCTCTCTCGCGCACCCGCGCCGCGACACCGCGCGCGATCAGCGCCGCAACGAGGCTGGATTGATCGCTATCGACCCGGACGACAATATCGCCGCCGCCGCGCATCAACGTGTCGATCCGGCCGGCAGCGACCATGCGTCCGCGGTCGAGCATAACAACGTGATCGCAGACTCGCTCGATGTCCTCCAGCAGGTGTGACGAGACGATGACCGTGATCCCCAGGCTACCGTGGATCCGCTGGATGAGCCGGAGCATCTCGTCGCGTCCTTGCGGATCCATCCCGTTCGTGGGTTCGTCGAGGAAGACGAGCTGAGGGTCGTGGACAATCGCCTGCGCCAACTTGACGCGCTGCTTCATGCCGGTTGAGAACCCCCGGATGAGCCGGTATCGCTCTTCGTCCAGCCCGACCTGATAGAGGACGTCATTCGCCCGCTGGCGGGCAGCCCGCTGTGGCAGCCCGCTCATTTCGGCCATGTGGGCGACGAAGTCGGCGGCCGTGACATCGGCCGGCAGACAGTCAGATTCCGGCATGTAACCGACCCGCTCGCGGACGTGGGCGGCGTCGCGGGTGGCGTTCATTCCCAGCATGGTGGCGCTGCCGGAGGTCGGCTGGATCAGCCCGAGCAGTAGCTTGATCAGCGTTGACTTGCCTGCGCCGTTGGCGCCCAACAATCCGACAGCAGCCTGCGGTATCGAGATGTCCAGGCCGTCGAGCGCGACAATCGAGCCGTAGCGCTTGGTCAGCGCGGCTGTCTCGATCATTGGTTGGCCGGCCTGAGACATGTTCATCAGCTCCCCAGCAGCGCCGCTGAGCCGTGCTGCCGCCAGATTTCCAGCCCGCCGCGGACAAGCTCGGTTCCCGAGCGGAGCATCACGTCGCCCCCTTCGCCGCCGGCCCAGACCGAGACGACAGCGTAGACCGCCACTTTCCCGGTCGCCATAATCGCGTCGACCGCCGCCAATACCTGAGCCATGTCCGGGCCGTTCGGCTCCTTCGTCCGATGATTCGGTGTCAGCGACTCGTCGAGGATGTCGGAGTCGATGTGCAGGTAGAGCACGTCGCATTTTGCCGCTAGCTCGTCGACCGCCTTCTGGAGATCCTCACCGGGGAACCCCGGCGCTGGCGCGGCGATGACGACGTCGGTCGCCCGGATCAGCTGCTCCTCGGCTTCGTCGAGGTTGCGGACGTCGACCATGACGATACGGTCGGTCGGCACCGGCACGATCTGCTTCGAGCTCTCGCGCCAGTTCGGCCAGGCCAGGCCTGCTGAGACCGCCACCGGCATCCCCCCGAGCATCCCGGAGAGCGTCGTCCGGGGCGTATTGAAGTCGCCGTGCGCATCGAGCCAGAGCAGCCCGACCCGAACTGTCGGCCCATACGCCTCCTGGATGCCGCCGAAGACGCCCGGCACGATCCCGCAGTTGCCGCCGACGACCAGCGTCGCCCGGCCATCCTTCAGCCCCTCGGCGACAGCGTCGGCGATCTCCGCGCCGAGAATGCCCAGGTCCGTGGTTGGGTCGTTCGTCCGCTCTGCTTCAGGGAAGCTCGGCTCGGTTGTTGTGACCGCGCCGGCAAATGCGTCGTAGCCCCCTTCAGCGGCGTACGTGTCGACGGGATCGTCGGCCGGCAACACCGGCGCGCTGCCGCTGTAGCGAATCGGAACGACGTGGAGCCGGAGAGCCTGCGTAACTGCCATACTGAACCTTTCTCATGACGGATAGATCGTCGCGGGGCATCGTACCATCGGCGCGATGCCAGACGCGCTATCCGAAGGGGCTGATATGCAAGTCATGGACCTCGACCCACCCGATGAGCGACGAGTCCATCAGGCTGCCGAGGTGCTTGCGGCGGCGTTCCCTGGCGAACGTCAGTCCGGAGGATGGGCGCACCTGCCGGATGCGTTGGCCGAGGTTCGCGAATCGTTTGGTTCGGGTCATCTCTCGCTGGTTGCCATTGAAGGGGACGCCGTGGTTGGCTGGATCGGTGGAAGCCGTCACTATCACGGAAACACCTGGGAGCTGCACCCGCTCGCCGTTCATCCAGGCTGGCAGCGTCGCGGCATCGGCCGCGCCCTCGTCGACGCACTGGAGGCTCGTGTCCGGGCCGAGGGTGGGCAAAACATCTGGCTGACAACGGACGACGATACTGGCGAGACAAGCCTGGCCGGCCAGCCCCTCTACCCGGATGTCCTCGCCGGGCTCGCCACCCTCCGCGCCGATGGCGGCCGCGTCAGCTTCTACCTCAGCCTTGGCTACTCACTCACCGGTGGTATCCCGGATGCCTATGCCCCTGGCCACCACGAGCTCGTGTTCGCGAAGCGGCTCGAGACCCGGATTTCGTGATCGTGGCCGTGCGCACGGTTCGCGAGCGTCGCCGGCCTCAGTGAGCTCACGGTTTTCGGATCGTCACCAATGCCTGCTTCGACCCGACGAGGTCGCCGGGCTCGCAGGCAACCCGCTCCACGATCCCGTCGAAAGGCGCGGCGAGTGTGATCTCGATCTTCATCGCCACCATCGTGGCCAGCACATCCCCTTCATGGACGGCCATCGCCGGCCGGGCAGGGACGGACACGACCGTGCCCGGCATCGGGGCGCGAAGAATCCCATCGCTGATGGCGCCCCGTTCCTTGGCTCGAATAATCGGTCCTGGCCAGACCAGCCAGCGGCCACGCGCTGATGTCGCTTCGTACCCCCCCTCGGCCGCGATAACCAACGTCCCTGCCGCGGTTGCCGTGCGAGGATCCGGGTCGCTGCACGCTCCATTCGTCCCGACAAGCGGGCGCCAGCTATTGCCCGCCCGGCTCCAGACGATGCGGCGTTGCCAGCCGCCCGCCTCGTTGCCGTGGACGATCTGTGTTGCCTGGCCGACCAGCCGAAACGGTCCCGCCTCGGACTCAGCGGCCGCCAGCAACGCCCGCCCGGCGGCTGCGATGACGCCGTCGTCGGGCGCTGTTTCCGACACAGTCACCGAATCAGCCGTCTGGAGATCGTGGGTCGCGGACCGGAAGCGCTCGTCGTCCAGCATTGCCCGGAGCCATGGTCGATTGGTATAGATGCCGGCGATCCGCGATCGATCGATTGCCTCCGCTAGCCGGACGAGCGCCGCGTCGCGATCCGGCCCGTGCGAGATGAGCTTTGCGACGAGTGAGTCGTAATAGCTGGGGACACTGTCCCCCGTCTCGTAACCACTATCGATGCGCAGGCCGGGAAGAATGGGCCAGTCGAGCCATGTGATCTGGCCCGGGCTGGGCGCGAACCCATGTGTTGGATCCTCGGCATAAAGTCTCGCCTGAATCGCGTGCCCGCGTGGCGTCACGGGGCTCGGCAGATTGTCGTTCGCAAGCAACCCCAACTGGATCGCCACCAGGTCGAGGCCGGTGACCTCCTCGGTGACGGTGTGCTCAACCTGCAAGCGTGGGTTCACCTCGATGAACGCCAGTGTGCCGTCGGCGCCCAGCAGGAATTCGACCGTCGCCACCCCGCGCAGCTCGACCGCGCGGGTCATCGCCACCGCGTGACGGTGAATCGCCGCGCGTGTCTCGTCCGGCAGGTCGTGGGCAGGCGCTTCCTCGAACACCTTCTGGTGCCGGCGCTGGACCGTGCAATCCCGATCGCCAATTGCGACTGCGTCGCTGCCGTTGCCGGCCACCTGGACCTCGACGTGTCGGGCCCCCTCCAGATAGCGCTCGAGATAGAAACGAGTCCCGGCGGCCGACGCCCCCGCTTCCCGTAGCGCCGATTCGATCGCTGCTTCAACGTGTTCGTGTGTTAGCGCTACTCGCAGCCCACGCCCGCCGCCGCCACTCACCACCTTTGCGATGAGCGGGAAGCCGACCTCGCTGGCGGCTGCTTCCCAACGACCGCGATCGTCGATCGACATCGGCTCGCTGGCCGCCAGCACTGGAACACCCGCCGCCATTGCTGCGTCGCGAGTTGCTACTTTGTCGCCGCAGATGGCTAACGTCCGTGGAAATGGCCCGACGAACGCGATGCCAGCGTTCTCACACGCCTGCGACAGGTCTGCTCGTTCGCTGAGAAACCCGTAACCCGGATGTAGCGCAACCGCGCCGGCTCTTTCTGCTGCCGCGACAACCAGCGCCGGGTCCAGCTCGCTGCCGGCCGGCCCGATCCGCTCGACCCGGCCGATCTCGCGGGCCGCATACCCGTCGAGGTCGGGGTCACCCAACAGCGCCACTGGCTGCCAGCCGAGCGCCTGCGCCGTCCGCGCGATTCGGGCGGCAATCTCGCCTCGATTGGCGATCGCCAGAACCGGTCCGAGTGTCATCGGCTCACCTCCGCCCAGACGGGCTTACGCTTCTCCAGGAAGGCGTTCATCCCCTCCTGTCCTTCGGGATCGGCCCGTCGGTCGGCCGCGAGGGACGCACAGTGCTCGCGGAGTGCGTCTGGCGCGAGGCCAGCGAACGCGATGTCGTTGACCAACTGTTTCGAATCGCGCATCGAGCCCGGCGCGTTCTGTCCGAACTGCGCCAGCCACCGCGCGATCACATCGTCCAGCCCGTCCTCCGACGCCGTGGCGTGGATCAGCCCGATTCGCAGCGCTTCCTCCGGCCCGAACGGCTCGGCCAGCAGCATGTGCGCCCGGGCGTAGCGAGGCCCTACCGCGCGGACGAAGGCCGGCCCGATCGCGGACGGAACCAGACCTAGCCTCGCCTCGGAGAGCGAAAAGCGCGTCCCCTCAGCC
>CALMXF010000075.1 GCA_937870985.1 uncultured Chloroflexota bacterium | reverse complement strand
GTGGCAGCCGAATGCTGGGGAGATGCGTCGCGGCCGGGAGCCATCGCCCAAGGGGCACCCGGGCAGAGCATGACAGGCAGTGACGGCCGGGGGTAGCCGCCGATGAGATTCGGCGGCCCTGCCTGGAGTTGCGAGACACACGTGTGGGCTGTCGCCAACATCCTTTCACTCCCGACCAGCGTCACTGGTGTCGGCGAGCCGATTGTGTAGGTGCCCTGGCGGATGATGATGACGATGAAGATCGCCATGACGATGAGAAAGACGAACAGCGTCGCGACCATCGCGATCCGCGAGTCGCGCGACTCCGGGAACCGATAGCGGTCGCGACGCGGCTTTTCGCTCATTCGATAACGATCGGATCGTAGGGATAGCGGGTCAACGGGCGTGCCCGATCCCCCTCAACGACGACCACGTCCTCGCAGCGGACGTAGAAGCGGCCGGGGATGCCGATCTTCGGCTCCAGCGCGAAGCACATCCCGGCGCGGATCGGCTCCTCGAAGCCGGGCGTCATCCAGGGGTTCTCGTGGACGTCCATTCCGATGGCGTGGCCGAGCGCATACCAGGAGAATTGCTCGCGGAACCCATCCTTCGACACTTCGTCGACGACGAAGTCATGGATGCCGTTCGGCGTGATCCGACCATCGCCCATTTCGGCCATTGCCAACTGGATCACCCGCGTAATCGACTGCCACGCGGCCAGAGCGGTCGGGTCCGGTTCGCCGATGAAGGCCGAGCGGCCAAAGTCGGAGCAATAGCCGCGGTAGCGCACGCCAAGGTCGAAGGCGAGCGACGTGCCGTGGTTCAGCGGGCGCGGCTCGTCGCGATCGACCCAGGTGCGGGCGTAGCGGGCCCCGTGGCCGTCGATGACGACGGCAGGGATGAACGAGTAGCCGTCTCCACCGTGCTTCTTGAGCTGGTAATCGACCTCGATTGCCAGATCGCGATCGAGCATGCCGGGGCGGATGCTGGCGATGACGTCGGCGAAAGCGGCATCGGTGATCCGGGCGGCAGCCTCTAACGTCTCGATCTCGTCGGGGTCCTTGATCTCCCGGACCCGGTCGATGAACTCGTCGCTCAGCGCGACGAAACGCGCGGCCGGCAGCGCTGCCTGCAAGCTCAGCAGGGTTTGTCCCCAGAGCATCTTCGGCACGCCGATGACCTGGCCGTCCAGTCCGAGTGCCCGCACCGACTCGGCCAGGAATGTGTCGGGATCGGCGCCGTCGGGCAGGATAACAACCTCGAATGGCAACCCTTCCGCATATTCGCGTATCCAGCTAGGCCGCAGGATGAGCGTCGGATCTCCGTCCATCCGCAGCACGAGGCCCGTAATCCAGTCTCCGGTCTGTCGGCCGACCTCCCAGGTCGTTGGCGTCTCGAGGCCGGTGACGTATTGGAACGCGGGGCCGTAGGTGAGGTAGGCCGCGTCGATCCCTGCTTCACGCATTGCGACACGGAGCCGCGCGATGCGCCGCGCCTGGTTGGTCGTCTCCATTGCTTCCCCTTTGCTTCCATCACACTGATCTACCTGCTTGCGGGACAATATCGGAGAACAGCGGGATGATGCAACCCGTCTCCTGTCGGATGCGCGAGGCCGAGACCTCGTCGACATGGCCTGCGTAATTGCGCCAGCTCCACACGTTGGAGATTGGCGATTCAGGTGCGTCCGTACGCCCTTTGATAACAATGATGTGACGTCTTTGTGACACGAATCACATTGTCGCGTTACAGCAACGCCCGTACAATCCTCCCTCGGCAGGATCTGAACAGATCGAACGCGCAGGCTGGGGGGCTTGCGCCGCCAACGTACATGCCGGCGCCAGAACCTGACGGTTTCACAGCGTGCCAGCATAGTCCCAGTGGAGGGGATGCGTTATCAAGCGGAATAACTTCCTTGGCCTTCTGTTGCTCGGCGGGACGTTGCTTGTCTCGTCGATCGCGCCGGGCTTGATGCCGGGCGGGACGACAGTAGCCCAGGCACAAGAGCCGACGCACTCATTGACGATCTCGACGACGCCATGGATTTCGCTCATCGCTCGTGTCTCGATCGAGGCCGGCGTGCCGGCCGGCGCTTTGCGGGCGCTCATCGCGGTTCAGTCCGACGGCAACGCCGCCGTCGCTACCGGCTCTCACGGACAGACCGGCCTGGCCCAGATCACGCCGGAGATGGCAAACGTCGTGCAGGCCGGCGGCGACCTGACTCATCCGGACGCGAACCTGACTGCTGGCGCTCGTTATCTCTCGGCAGCGTACGCACGGTGGGGCGACTGGAACCTTGCGGTTGCGTCGTTTGTCGGCATGATCGACGACACTGGCCAGGCGCCAGCCGAACGCCACGACCGAGCGTCGTCGGACTTCGGGATTCTCGCGCGCTACCAGCAAGTGCTGCATCAGCAGCTCTACGTCGATGGCGCGCCACTGACACAGGCTACCGCGCTCGCCTACGGGTTGGAGGCGATCGGGATGCCGTATCTCTCCGGCGGCGACGACATTGCGGCCGGCGGGTTTGATTGCGCTGGCCTTGTCTACTGGTCGTTTCACATGGCAGGAGTCGAGCTGCCTCACGGCTCGGGCCCACAGTGGAACGCAACCCAGCGGATCGATCAATCTCAGTTGCGCCCCGGTGACCTTGTCTTCTTCGCCGGAACCTGGGACGCGGGGATCTCCCACTCCGGGATCTACGCCGGCAACGGCTACTTCCTGCACTCGGTCAATTGGGGAGAGCCAGTCCAGTTGACGTCGTTGAGCGACAGTTACTGGGGAGCTCACCTGGCTGGCTTCGGGCGCATTCCGTAGCGATCAGGGGTTGAATGCGGGCCGGATCGAGATGGGGCGAACACGAGGTTCGCCCCTACGCCTTGGCGTCCTGAGTCCCGATTCCCTCGTCCCCCGTCAGACGCGTTCGGTGAGCCAGCGGACGCCGCGTTCCAGCACATCGCGCAGGTGCTCGCGCTCGATCGGCCCGTGGCCCTCGCGCGGGTAGACAGCGAGCTGCGTTTCGACGCCGCACTCGCGGAGCGCGCGCCACATCTCATATGCCTGGCCGACCGGGCAGATCGGGTCCTTCTCACCGTGGAGAAACAGCGTCGGTGTCTGGGTGTTGCGGACATGGGCCATCGGTGAGAACTGGCCGTACCGGCCGTCCCAGCCAAACGGATCGTCCTGGTAGAAGACCTGGTCGAACGCCTGGATTGTGCTGCCGCCGTGGAAGGAGATCCAGTTGGTGATCGACGCGCCGGCGACGGCCGCGCGGAAGCGGTTGGTCTGTGTGATCGCCCAGGCGGTGAGGTAGCCGCCGTAGCTCCAGCCACCGACGCCGAGCCTGTTCGGGTCGGCGATGCCCTGCTCGACGAGCATCTCGACGCCAGACAGGATATCGACGAAGTCGCCACCGCCCATGTCGCCGACGTTGGCCTCGGCGAAGGCTCGACCCCAGCCCATGCTGCCACGAGGGTTGGGCAGGAAGACTGCGTAGCCGGCCGTAACCAGCAGCTGAACCCAGCCCATCGATCGCGTGCCCATGAAGTCGAAGCCCCAGAGCGCGGTCGGACCTCCATGGATCAACACAACCGTCGGCAGCGGCTCGTTCGTAGTCTTTTCTGGCTGGAGCAGCAGCCCCTGGATGTCGGTCCCGTCGATTGACTGCCAGCGGACTACCTCCGGGCGTGGCATCAGCTTGCCTCTCACGCTCGGGTTCTCGTGAGTCAGTTGCTGCCACGTCAGGCCGCCGTCGTGCTCGGTCGCAAGATGGACATCAGCCGGAACATCCGGGGAGCTAAGCACCGCCGCGATGCGAAGCCCGGTCGCAGTGGTCGCGACGGACAGAATCGGACCGGTCCAGCGGGTAATGCCCCGCTCGCCTCGCCAGAGCTCATGGTACTGGCCATCTTGTCGGAGCCGGCCGATCGATAGCTCCCCATCGTCGATTGCGGAGCAGAGCAGGTGCGTGTCGTCTACCCACTCGACGGACAGATATGATCGCGGGTGGCCATCGCTGATATTCCGCGCGATTCCGTCAAGCCCGACGACCATGACGTCCCCGCCAGTCATACCCTGATCGCTGAACGCCGAGACGATCACTGCGACGTGCCGGCCGTCTGACGACCAGGCTGGCCGGGTCATCTGCCAGTCTCCCGCGAGTAGTGTCTCGACATTGCCGCTGGCCAGGTCAATGCGCGCCAGCCGAGCGGCGTACCACGCCCAGTTGTGGGGCGATTCGGAGACGAGCGCGACGACTGCCGCGCCGTCCGGAGAGATGGCGAACTCCCAGACGTGCAGGTCGCCGTGAGCGATCGGGGCACGCTCGGCGGTCGTGGCGTCGATGCGCCAGAGGCGGGTCAGGCGGGACGTGTCTTCGTAGAGGAGCCAGTCGCGGCCGGCCGCCTGCT
>CALMXF010000074.1 GCA_937870985.1 uncultured Chloroflexota bacterium | reverse complement strand
GGGAGGCTGCCGTCCTGAGGCTTTATGCCTGTCGATGCACGAAGACTGAGACTCGACGCCGCCGGAGGTCGCCTGGTTGATCGGCGCGCATAGCGGATGTGGCGGCGTCGTGTCAGATCGCGTGGCGTTGGTCGGCAGGCAGCGTTTTGCGCGTCAGATAACCGGGTGGAGGAGGCCAGTTGAGACATCGTAGACGAAGCCGTTGACACGGATGTCGTCGCGAACCATCGGAGAGGATCGGATCGCTTCGACATCGGAGCGAACGGTTTCGTCGGGGTCGGTGATGGGCAGAAAGTCGATGTGCGAGACATCGGCGCCGAGATCCTGAAGGAGTTCGTCGCGCATGCGATCGTTCGTGATCTTGGTCATGCCACAGTCGGTGTGGTGAATGACGAGGAAATAGCGGGTGCCGAGCAGGCGATAGGACAGAACGAGCGAGCGAATGGCGTCATCGCTGGCTCGGCCTCCCGCGTTGCGGATGACATGGGCGTCGCCCTCCTGGAGGCCGAGGATCCGGTCGGGGTCGATTCGCGAGTCCATGCAGGTGAGAATGGCGAGCTGAAGGCGCGGAGTGCGAGGGAGCTTTCCCTCCCTGAATGTCTCGCCGTATCGCTCGTTCGCGTAGAGCAGGTGTTCCATCAGGGTCATCGTGCCGTCCTTTCGTTGTCACGGGAGAGGGCTCTGGCAGGAATCGCCAGGGCGACAACCAGCGTATTGTCACACCGCGACGAAGCGGCGGCCAGATGTATGACAATACGAGCCTGTGGCAGGAGATGAAAAACCGGGGCGACCAATTGGCCGCCCCGGTTAGTTGCGCGAGATCAGACCGACGCCATGCGTTGCTGGACGAACTCCAGCGGAGCCTGGCGGCGGACGGGTCGGTACTCGCCGATGTTGGACAGGTGCTCGGCGAGAAGCTCGAGACTCTCGAGGTTATGGACCGGCAGGAAGTCGTCGATGTACGGCAACGCCGCCTGCATGCCGCGAGTGAGCGGCTGATAGCGTGGCGAGCCGAGCAGAGGGTTGAGCCAGATCATCCGGTAGCACGAACGCTGCAGCCGCATCATCTCATTGCCAAGGAGTTGCGGATCTCCGCGATCCCAGCCATCGGAGATAATCAGGACGACTGCGCCATTGCGCAGGACGCGTCGCGCCCAATCCTGGTTGAAGCTCTCGATCGACTCCCCGATGCGAGTGCCACCAGCCCAGTCCTGGACTTCCTTGGACACTCTGGTGATCGCTTCGTCGATTGGTCGCTTCTTGAGAACGCGAGTGATCCGTGTGAGGCGAGTGCCGAAGACGAACGCCTCGACGCGGGCCATATCGTTCTCGATAGTGTGAATGAACTGCAGCAGCAGTCGAGAGTAGCGATCCATCGATCCGGAGATGTCGCAGATGACGACGAGGGAGCGCGGCTTCATCTTGACTTTGCGCTCGGAGATGCGTAGAGGCACGCCGGCCGTCTGTAGCGACTTGCGCATGGTGCGCCGGGCGTCGATGTAACGACCCTTTGGCGTCGCTACCTTGCGGCGCGACTTGCGCATGCCGATCTCCCACTTGAGGCGCTTCATCAGGATGCGAGCCTGCTCAAGCTCCTCGGTGGTGAATTCGGAGAAGTCCTTGGTGCGCAGCGCTTCGGAACCGCTGTAGGTGAGGACGGACTCGAGGTCGCTATCGTCGGCGTCGGCGAGGTCGCCGGCGTCCGATTCGTCATCGACGGCGAGACCCTCCATGCCTTCGCCGAACTCGGACTGGCCGGAGCCATCCTCGTTCTCGGCGTCGTCGAGCCCCTCGATCGGCTCCATCGAGTCGTCAGAGGGCTTGAAGATCTGCTGCTCCTGGTCGTTGGCTGGGCGTTTCGAGCGCCAGTAGGCGTCGAAGAGGACCGAGAACATTTCCCGATCCTCCCCCTTGGTGATGAGGCAGGCTTCCGCGGCATCCTTGAAGACTCGGCGGTTCTGGATGCCGATGTACTTCGTGGAGTTGACGAAGTCCATCACCTGCGATGGGGTGACCTTGATGCCGTTAGCCCTCAGAAGCCGGCCGAACCGAAGCGACCGGCGCAGCAACGTCTGCCCCGGCTCATACACATGGCCGTGCTGGGCGGAGATCGTGCTAGCCATTGCTTGACGAAGCCGCAACCAGGTCGTCGAGCTTGTTCTTTCGAACCGACTGGACGTCCTCCTGATGCTTGAGGATCGCGCCGAGTGTCACGGAGGCGACCTCGGACGAGAGCTCGCGCTGGGAGAGCGCCATCAGGGCAGCGGCCCAGTCGAGCGTCTCCGCGACGCCCGGCAGCTTGTACAGATCGACCTGCCGCAGATCGTGGACGAAGTGCGAGATCTGGAGCGCCAGTCGATCGTTGATGCCCGGAACCTTCGAAGTGACGATCCGGTATTCCTTCTCGACCGTCGGGTAATCGACCCAGTGGTAGAGACAGCGGCGCTTCAACGCGTCGTGCAGCTCGCGGGTGCGGTTGGACGTGATGATGACGATCGGTGGGTGCTCGGCAACCATCGTGCCAAGCTCCGGGACGGTGACCTGGAAGTCGGAGAGCAGTTCCAGAAGGAATGCCTCGAACTCCTCATCCGCCCGGTCGATTTCGTCGATCAGCAGGACCGGCGCCTTGCCACGGTGCTCGATGGCTTGCAACAGTGGGCGCTTGATCAGATAGTCCTCGCTGAAGATCTCGGCGATGGCGGCGTCGCGGCTCTCCTCGGAGGCTTCGGCGGCGCGGATGGCGAGCATCTGACGAGGATAGTTCCACTCGTAGACTGCGTGAGAGACGTCGAGCCCCTCGTAGCACTGGAGGCGGATGAGATCGGTCTGAAGAATCGCCGCGAGAACCTTGGCGATCTCGGTCTTGCCGACTCCGGCCTCGCCTTCGAGCAGCAGCGGCTTGGGCAGCCGGAGCGCAAGGAAGATTGCCGTGGACAGACTGGTGTCGGCGATGTACTTCTGAGACGCGAGCGCCTCCAGGACGTCTTCAACCGACTCCAGCGATGGGATTGACTGTGCTGTAACCTGCGACAACGAACGCTTCCTCACTCTCCCCGTTGAGCCGCGACCGGTATGCCGCTAAGCGGGCTGGCGCAGCTTGAACGGCCATCGACCATTACAACACGGAAGTATACCCCGATTCGCGAGCGTGACGGAGATTTCGCAGACGAAGTTCGGCCCGGAACGTCGATTTCGGCTGCTTTTGCGCGGCTGGATGACGGAGACGGCAGTGCCCGCCCCAATTCGGGGCGGGCACTGGCAAGGGGTTCGGCGCAATTAGCTGAGGCCGGCCGCACGCATGAGCGCGCGTTTCGCGTAGACCTGAGCGAGATGAGCGCGATACTCGGAGGAGGCGAAGTGGTCGCCGGCCCAATCCTGGTCGCCGACGTTCTTGACCGCCTGCTCGATTGCGGCGGCGTCGATCGCTCCCGATTTCAGCGCGTCTTCGACGCCAGTCAGGCGGGTGGCCCTGTAGGTCGCGCCAGTGAGGGCAACCTTGACATCGTTACCGTTGATACTGGCCGCGACACCGCAGACGGCATAGCCCGAGGCTGGGTGAGCGAATTTCTCGTAGGCTGACGCGCCAGCTGCGGCAGGGAGCCTGATCTGGGTGAGAACCTCGTCGGGCTCGAGCGCGGTGGTGAGGATGTCGACGAAGAAGTCATCGGCGGAGATCTCGCGCTGGCCGTTCGGCCCTTGGGCGACGAAGGTCGCGCCGAGGACGAGGAGGGCGGCCGGCACATCAGCGGCCGGATCCGCATGCGCAGCCGCGCCGCCGATTGTGCCGCGATTACGGACCTGAACATCGCCTACGGATGAGACGGCGTCATAGAGGGCGGTGTAGGGCTTCATCGCGTCGTTATTGAGGAAGTCGTTGTAGGTGACACCCGCGCCGATTGTCGCGCTGCCGTTGACCGCGATATTCCTGAGCTCGGCGACACGGCCGATATCGACGAGCAGATCGGGCGAGGCGAGGCGGAGCTTCATCGCGGGGAGCAGCGAGTGCCCGCCCGAGAGGAGCTTCGCATCGGGGTTGTCCTTTAGCGCGTCGATCGCCTCCTGGACAGTGGATACGCGTTTGTAGTCGAACGCTCGTGGATACACAGTCGATCCCTCCCTTTCTCTACGTGTTGCTTGCTTCCTGCATTGCCGCCCAGACGCGCGGCGCAGTCAGTGGCATATCGACATGGTGGATGCCGAGCGGCGCGAGTGCGTCGCAAACGGCGTTGACGAATGCTGGTGTTGACGCGATGGTGCCGGCTTCGCCAGCGCCTTTGACACCAAGCTCGTTCACTGGCGTCGGCGTGACGGTGTGGTCGAGCTCGAACATCGGGAACTGCTGGGCGTGGGGCACGGCATATTCCATCAGCGTGCTGGTGATCAACTGGCCGTTGTCGTCGTAGACAGCGCCTTCGACCATTGCCTGGCCGAGGCCCTGGACGATGCCGCCCTGGAGTTGGCCGGCGACGACGAGTGGGTTGACAATGTTGCCGACATCATCGACCGCAACGTAGCGGATCAGCTCAGACTTTCCGGTGACGCGGTCGACCTCGACGACGGCGATATGTGTGCCGAACGGGAAGGTGCAGCTGGGTGGGTCGAAGTAGGTCGTCTCGTCGAAGAATGGCTCCATCCCGTCCGGCAGATTGACCGGAACCGCCGCCGCGGCGGCGAGCTCCTGGATGGTCTTCACCCGGTCTGGAGCGCCCTTGACCGAGGCTGTGCCATCGACGTACTCAATGTCGTCGATATCCACTTCGAGCAAATGTGCCGCGAGCCGACGGGCCTTGGCGACGATCTTGTTTGTTGAGCGGACGATCGCCTCGCCGCCAACGGCAAGCGAGCGACTGCCGTATGTGCCGTAACCGAACGGCGTCGCGAGGGTGTCGCCGAACTTGAGCTGGACATCCTCGATCGGGACGCCGAGCTTGTCGGCGGCGATCTGCGCGAAGGTCGTCTCGTGGCCCTGGCCATGCGGCATCGAGCCGGTAGTGACGACGACTTTGCCTGTCAGGTGGACCTTGATGTTGGCGCTCTCGAAGAGGCCGGCGCCCCAGCCCTCGGCGGCCATGTAGGCCGACGGCGCGATGCCACAGACTTCGACATAGGATGACAGGCCGATGCCGAGCTGTTTCGAGTCGCCGGCCTGGCGGCGACGCTCTTGCTCGGCGCGGAGCTCGTGATAGCCAACCATGTCCAGCGCTTTGTCGAGCGCTGGCTCGTAGTTGCCGGTGTCGTAGGGCAGCATCCCGACGCCGCTATCGTATGGGAATTCGTCCGGAGGGATGAAGTTGCGACGGCGCACCTCGGCAGGGTCGATACCGGTTTCGTCGGACACGAGGTCCATCACGCGCTCGATAACATAGGCGGCCTCGGGCCGGCCGGCGCCACGATAGGCGTCGACCATCGCAGTGTTGGTAAAGACGCCCTTCACCTCGCAGTAGATCGCCGGGATCTTGTACACGCCCGAGAGCAGCCTGCCGTAGAGCGTCGTGGGGATGCCGCCGGATGCGGTCGACAGATATGCTCCCATATTCGCGAGGGTGTGAACGCGAAGAGCGGTGACCTTGCCGTCCTTTGTCGCGCCGACCTCGATGTTAGTGATGTGATCACGGCCCTGCGATGTCGCGACGTTGGCTTCGCTGCGGGTCTCGATCCACTTGACTGGCCGGTTGAGCTTGCGAGCCAGCCAGCCGGCGAGGACATACTCGGGGTACATGAAGATCTTGACCCCGAACCCACCGCCGAGATCCGGTGTGATAACGCGGATGTTCTGCTCCGGCACGCCGAGGATGAACGCGGCCATCACCAGCCGGTGAACATGTGGAGCCTGGCTGGAAAGCCAGAAGGTGAACTCCTCGGTTCCGGCCTGGTACTGTGCGATAGCAGCGCGGGTCTCCATCGGGACGCCGATGAGCCGTTGGTTGCGGATCTTCTGGTGAATGACGACCTCGGCGTCGCGAAGGCCCTGGTCGGTCTCGGTCTCTTTGCCGCAACTCCAGGTGAACACGATGTTGTTGGGTGCGTTTTCGTGGAGCTGCGGCGCGCCTGGCTGAACTGCCTTCTCGGCGTCTGACACGCCGGGGAGCTCCTCCAGATCGAGCTCGACTGCCTCGGCGGCGTCGCGCGCCTGCTGGACTGTCTCGGCAACGACAACGGCGAGCGAGTCGCCGACCCAATGAACCTCGCCCTTCGCGAGCGCATAGGGGGTGTTGATGTTGTTCTGCACCCCGGCTGCCTGCCAGGCGTAGGGCAGGGGCGGGAGCTCGATGTCTTCGCCCGTGAAGACGCCCACGACGCCCGGCATGCCGGCGGCGGCACTGGTATCGATGCCGAGAATGCGCGCGTGCGCGTAAGGGCTGCGGATGATCGCCGCATGGAGCATGTTGGGAAGGACGATGTCGTCCAGGTAGTTGCCACGACCGGTGATGAAGCGCGGGTCTTCCTTGCGCTTCATCGCCCTGCCGATATAGGGCTGCTTCCGTTCGGTTGCTGCCATGTTCGCCTCCACCCGAGTCTAGTCAGCGCTGCGAAACAAACAACCGGAAGACGAGGCGTCGACTAGTCGTCTCCGCCGGCCTGGCTCGCCATCTTGTTGGCGGCGTACTGGATCGACTTGACGATGTGCTGGTAGCCGGTGCAGCGGCAGATGTTGCCGTCGATCGCATGGCGGATCTCCGCCTCAGATGGGTTCGGGTTGCGCTGCAACAGGTCATAGGTCGACAGGATCATGCCCGGGGTGCAGAAGCCGCACTGGAGGCCATGCTCTTCCCAGAAACCTTCCTGGATGGGATGGAGCTCGCCGTCCTTCGCCAGCCCTTCGATCGTCATGACCTCAGCGCCGTCGGCCTGGGCAGCCAGAACGGTGCAGGATTTCACCGCGAGACCGTTCATGATGACGGTGCATGCGCCACACTGACTGGTGTCGCAACCGACATGAGTTCCGGTAAGGCCCAGGTCCTCGCGGATGAAATGGACCAGCAGCCGGCGTGGCTCGACGTCCGCTTGACGCTGCTGCCCATTGACCGTTATCGAGACCTGCTGCCTGGCAATCGCTTCGGTGGCCATCTTCCCTCCTTCAACGAGGAACGCTCGTGCCGTGTGCTACCACGGCCTCGGGGTCTCGCCATTGCATCTGGCATGGATGGGCAGTCTCGCAAGAACGCAACGTCGTTGATTCCGGCTCGATCGTGACCATGCCATGCCGTCCGACCGGCACAACAATCCTCAGGAACGCGACGGCATAGTAGCACGGTTCGGTGCGTGGTGAAACAGTCGCCGTGACGTGGGACGGTTGAGCGCTACCACCCGTATGGGATGTTACGGCGCGAGGTGAGCTCGGGGAACACGCCATCTTCGAGCAGGCGAGCCGCCCGCGCACGAAGCGCCTGGATCTCTAGCGGGTCGAGTTGTGGCGCGAGCAGCGCGGATATGGTGGCGTCATCGCGGACACGCCGTAGGCCGGCCGCGAGGTCCTCGGGAATCTCCTCTCCACAGAAGTCCCAGATCACGGTGCGAACCTTCTGCTCAATGTTGAACGTCAGTCCGTGGTCGATGCCCCAGATGCTGGTTTGAGCGCGGTCGCGGAAGCAGTGGCCGGCCTTGCGGTCTGCGTTGTTGGCGACTAGATCAAAGACCGCCATGCGGCGAAGCTCGTCCTGGTGCGAGTCGCGGAAGCTGAAGTAATGGGAGTCGTGCTCCGGCTCGATATAGAGCTGGACGGTGCCGATTCCATGCGGGCCGTCGCGGATGACGGTCGGCGGGATGAAATCCCAGCCGAGCGCGTCGGCGAGCAGGTATGCGGCGTACTCGCGCTGATACAGCGTGCCGGAGGGAAAGTCCCAGAGCGGCGCCTCACCCGCGCGCGGCTTGTAGATCGCCAGGAGAGTCTCGGCGTCCTGGTCGTCGGGATCGGTGAGAGCGACGGCGAAGGTGTAGTTTGAGCCCCAGGGCACAAGCTTGCACTCGGCGATGCCGCCGGAGCGCAGACGATTGAGGGTGGAACACGATCTGGGGTCAGTCACTAGATCCTCGTGATTCAGGCTTGAGTGGTCGTGACGGGCTGTGTCTGGAGCGAGACACCATCAAACGGCAGGGCGGCGCTGACGGCGGCAAAGAACGTGGCGGCGTCGTTGGCAACATCATCCAGGATCGTCGATCGTAGCCGCTGGTGCTGGTGGAGCGGGATCGCGAACGTGCGGCGCTGGTGGAGCTGGTAGCTGTTGTCGGCCCGCTCGATTACCGGAACGGCATCCACCTCCCAGCCAATGCTGCGCGCGCGCTTCTTGAGCTGTATCTGGAGGACATAGAAGGCGGCGCGCGCGTCACCGTTATAGAGGTCTCCGGCGAGCATATATTGAAACTGGAAGCCGACACCCTCATCGTCCGGGCGAAGATCCCGACCGTGAACGGTGACCGGGCTGGTCTCCTGCAGCTGCGCGTGAACCTGGTGGCCGAGCGCGAGAGCCGTCTGTCGCCAGGCGTTCCAGATCGCGATGCGTGGGTCGTGGGAGGTGTCGGGAGTCATCGAGCTACCTGCCGTCTTCGAGCGGATACCTGTCCAGATTGTATCAACGCCCCCGGGGTGATCCGCGGTGACGCGAGCGAGTCGGAGGAGATTGGGGGCGTTTGCTATACTCCGACTCAACGATACAGGCCGTATGTAAGGTAGTAGCATCAGTGCGAGTGACCGTCGATCGTATACCCGGGAGTACCGTCGAGCTCGATATCTACGCGGACGATGTCGAGTTCTCAGAAGCCTACGAGAAGGCTCTCCGCAGAGTCTCACGAGATGTGACGATTCCTGGTTTCCGCAAGGGCAAGGCTCCCCGCCACATTATCGAGAAGATGGTCGGCCACGACGCGATCGTCGAAGAGGCCGGCCGCGACATGATGGACGATCTGTACCGACAGGCGATCGAGCAAGAGAACCTTGTGCCAGTCGGTGATCCCCGTGTCGGGATCCTGCAGGCCGAACCGCTTGCCTTCACCGTGACAATCGAAGTCTTCCCAACCGTCACGCTGGGCGACTACGCGAACGTGCGAGTCGAGCCGCGTGAGGTTGAGCTGGAGGACTCCGATGTCCAGGAGGTGCTGGATCAACTGCAGCGGCAGCACTCCGAATGGGTGTCGGTGGCTGAACCGCGCGCTCCTCGCGATGACGACAAGATCGTGATCGACCTGGGCGTGTTCGACGGCGATGAGCCGTTCCAGGAGCCAGCCGAGGACGCGGAGTTCATTCTGGGCGAGAGCTCTCTGTTCGAGGCACTGGTCGAATCAATCAAGATGATGCAGCCGGGTTCTACAGCTGAGCTCACGCTTGCGTTTGACGACGACGATATGAGTGTCAACCCTGCGCTGCGCGGCAAGTCGCTTCGGTACGTGATTACGCTCAAGGACGTGCAGGCGCGGGTGCGGCCGGAGTTGGGCGATGACCTGGCGGCGAAGGTCGGCCAGTTCGATAGCTTCGACGCGCTGCGCGAGCAGATCGAGAAGGACCTGCTGCGCAACAAGGCGATGGAAGCGCGAAGCGAGATCGGCACAGAGGTCATCAACGCGATGTCCGATGTGGCCGAGATTGACGTGCCGGGCAGCATGGTCGAGAAGGAGCTGGAGGATGAGATCACCCAGTTTCGCTCGCGGCTGGCCCAGCAAGGGCTGAACCTCGACGAGTATCTCTCCGTGAACAACCAGACGATGGACGAGCTGCGCGACGAGATGCGCCCGAACGCCGAACGACGAGTTCGTAACTCGGTCGTCCTGCAGGAGATCGCGAAGGCCGAGGGTGTCGAAGTCACCGCCGAGGATATCGGCGCCGAGATCGATCGGCTGGCCGGCGGATCGGAGAGCCCGGATCGACTGAAGACGCTGTACGAGTCGGAGTATTTCCGTGGTCTGCTGGAGAATGAGCTCTTCGACCGAAAGCTGACCGAACGGGTAATCTCGATCGCGACCGAGGGTCGCGGCGCGGTGACCGGGGCCGGCGCGGAAGCACTGGCTCGGGAGCTTGGCGGCGCGGCAGCCACGGTAGAGGACGACGTGCCCGAGACGGCTGAGGCCGACGATGCGCAGGCAATCGAGCCGACTGAGCCAGACTCTGAGGTTGCGTCCGAATCTGCTGGCGCACATGACGTAGATGACAAGCCGGCCGATGAGGACGGCGAGGACGAGCAGGGCTAACGCGCCTGCGACAGGGGTCCTCACTCACTCCCCGCGGTCGAGACGGTTGCCCGCGGCGAAAGGACACGATGGTCATGGACGACGTCTTCTATCCCGAGAATCTCGTGCCGATGGTGGTCGAGACGACCAACCGGGGCGAGCGCGCCTACGACATCTATTCGCGACTGTTGCGCGATCGGGTCATCATCCTCGGCACGCCGATCGACGATCAGATCGCGAATCTCATCTCGGCGCAGCTCATCTTTCTGGATTACGAAAACCCGGAGCAGGATATCCGGCTCTATATCGACAGCCCGGGTGGGAGTGTCTATCACGGATTGTTCATCTATGACACGATGCAGTCGCTGCGCTGCGATGTGGCGACGTATGCTTGCGGGCTGACGGCAAGCATGGGCGCTGTGCTGCTGGCAGCGGGGACGCACGGCAAGCGGTTTTCGTTGCCAAACACGCGGATCCTGATCCATCAGGGTTCGGCCGGCTTCCGTGGCAACGTGCCGGATATCGAGATTGTCGCGCGTGAGACGCTCCTGCTGACAAATCGCCTGGTCGAGATCATGTCGTTGCACACAGGCCAGCCGTTCGACGTCATCAAGCACGACACCGAGCGCGACAAGTACATGTCGGCCGACGAGGCCAAGGAATACGGACTGGTCGATCACGTGCTCGATTCGCCACGGCTTCAGGCGCTTCGCGAGCTACGGGCGAGCCAGGGACTCATCGGGGCGTCGGAGTAGATCAGCAACGTTGAGGGGACACCGCGATGTCTGGGTCACGAGGTGGACGGGTCCATTACCGATGCTCATTCTGTGGTAAGGGCCAGGAGGAGGTTCGCCGCCTGATCGCCGGCCCTGGCGCAGTCTACATATGCGATGAGTGCGTGCAGTTGTGTCGGGAGATCATCGAGGAGGAAGAGCAGCCAGCGGCTCACCCGGAGCCGTCGTTCACGCGCATCCCGATTCCCAAGCGGATTTACGAACAACTGAACCAGTACGTCATTGGGCAGGATCGGGCGAAGAAGACTCTGTCGGTCGCGGTCTATAACCACTACAAGCGCATCTCGGCGCAGTCAGACGGCGACGACGTCGAGCTGCAGAAGTCAAACATTCTGCTGGTCGGCCCGACAGGTTCGGGCAAGACGTTGCTCGCGCAGACGCTGGCGCGCATCCTGGACGTGCCATTCTCGATCGCCGACGCGACGGCGCTGACCGAGGCCGGCTATGTTGGCGAAGACGTTGAGAATATCCTGCTGCGGCTGATTCAGGCAGCGGGCGACGTCCAGCGCGCGCAGACCGGCATCATCTACATCGACGAGATCGACAAGATCACTCGGAAGTCGGACAACCCGTCGATTACTCGCGACGTGTCTGGCGAGGGAGTTCAGCAGGCACTGCTGAAGATCATCGAGGGCACGGTCGCCAATGTGCCGCCCCAAAGCGGCCGCAAACATCCTCACCAGGAATACATCCAGATCGACACGCGCAACATTCTGTTCATCTGCGGTGGCGCGTTTGAGGGGCTGGAGGAGGTCATCAGCCGACGGGTTGGCACCGGGCGAAAGATCGGCTTCGGTGAGGACCAGGAGGATACTCGCGACGAGCAGGATAATCTGCTCGCGCAGGTGACGCACGATGACCTGCTGAAATATGGGCTGATCCCGGAGTTTGTCGGCCGGCTACCGGTGGCAGTCTCGCTCGATCACCTGTCACACGAAGATCTGAAACGTATCCTGGTGGAGCCGCGCAATGCGGTTGTCCGGCAGTATCAGAAGTTCTTCCAGCTCGATGATGTGGAGCTGGTGTTCACTGCGGACGCACTGGACGCGGCGGCACGGCAGGCGGAGCAACGCCGCACTGGCGCGCGTGGATTGCGGACGACAATCGAGGAAGTGCTCCTCGACGTCATGTACGAGATCCCGTCGCTCGAGGGTGTGCGGAAATGCATTGTGAACGCCGACGTGATCAATAACCGGATCCAGCCACTGCTGATGACAGTGAACGACCGGCCGATTGAGGCAGAGAAAACAGCCTGAGTCGGGAACAACAGCGAATGCGACAGGGGCGGCCTTCGGGTCGCCCCCTTTTCGTCTCTCACCGAGGCCGGCGGCGCGGAACCGTGAGGAACTCCGCGCGGAAAACGCAGCTCGATGACGCTTGGTGGGCTACTGCGTCGATGCTTTGGCGAGCGCACGAAGGTCGTCGAGGTGCTCCCCGTAGTGATACTGGGTGGCGCCGAGGACGATTCGTGGCTTGACGGCCTGCATTGTTTCGGCAACATGCATCAGGCGGTCGTGAGCATCGGTGAGAAACGCGCGAGCCTGAGCCGGGGTAGCGGAGCGCCAGGGATCGAGACGCTCTTCGTTCCACACGTCGCCGTCGACGCCCGGTGGGAGCGGCCAGTGGGCGGGCTCGCCGGCCGCCATGCGCTCGAGGACGTTGATCGCTTCCTCGTCCCAGTTCGCCAGGTGAACAAGGACATCCTGGCCACGCCAGACACCGACAGTATCGGGTTTTCGCAGGGCGCTATCGGAGATTGTGTCGAGGACACGGCGGAGCTCCAACCAGGAGTTCGCCGCGGCCTGCAACATCGCCAGTCGCTCGTTCATCGAGATCGCCATGTTGGTTCGCATCCCCTCTGATCATCACGTCCCATCGGGCGAAGTATGGACTGCTGGTTACTACCAGTGCCAGACCGGACGGCCCGTGAAACACGAAACGGTTGTACGCTACGCTGAAGGGTCGGCGGGGAGGAGAGGGACGCGACGTGAAGGCGCACGAGCTCAGTTCGTCGGAGATTGGCCCGGAACATCTGGGCTGGATTCTGACGGCCGACCTGCGCGACAGGGATCGCAAGCGCTTCATGCGCAAGGGGGCGACGATCGACGAGGCGGCACTGGCGGATTGGCTGCGGGTCGCGGAAGTCGTGCTGCATCTGATCGAGCCGGAGCCGGGGGACCTCCACGAGGACGTGGCCGGGCGACGACTGGCTGAGGTGGTGGCTGGCGCAGGCATCCTCATCCGGCCACCTGTGCAAAGCCGGCTGAATCTGGCGTCGACGGTGAAGGGCCTGCTTCGCGTGGATCGGGAACTGCTGCTGGCGATCAACAGGATCGAGGGCCTCACTGCGTTCAGCCTGCTCGATCGGCAGCCGGTGCTCCCGGGCAAGATCGTCGCGGGCGTAAAGACGACGCCGATCACGGTTCGGGAGGAGCTCGTGCTGCAGGCAGAGCAGCTCGTGACAGAGACCGGACACAAGCCGGTAGAAGTGCTCGCGTACGAGCCGCAGCGGGTCGCGGTGTTCGCAACCGAGGGGCTGAACGAGCGCACGCGAGCGCGATTCCGTGAGGTGATCCAGAAGAAGCTGCGATGGTATGGGTCGGAGCTCGTTGATCTGCGATTCATCGAGACCGATGCCAGCGCGGTAGCGGCGACATTGCAGGAGTACCTGGATGCCGGCGCGGACGTGATTTTCGCCGCGGGGGGTAATACGATCGACCCACTCGATCCGATTCTGGTCGGGCTTCAGCGATCTGGCGCGGAGATGGTGCACTTCGGGGCGCCTGCGCACCCGGGCAGTATGTTCTGGGTGGCGCGAATTGGACGCACGCCAGTGGTCAACCTCGCGTCGTGCTCAATGTATTCGCGCTCGACGGTGGCGGACCTGGTGCTGCCGACGATCATGACTGGGCGTGGCATCGAGAGCGAAGATGTCGTCCAGTTGGCCTATGGCGGGGTGCTGGATCGGGAGATGAGCTTCCGCTTCCCGGACTATGATGTTGAAGAGGTGGATGAGCCCGATGAGGAGGAGTGAGACGGGGACGTCGATATGCAGGCATACCTGACGTGATGCCACGTATCGTTGCTTCTGGTCGTCCATTACCGCGCGAGTTGAGGAGAAGGCCAATGTCCGAGAAGGTTTCAGTTATCTCTGGCGGGACGATCGTCACATCCGACGGGCCGGTGCGCGCCGACCTGGTAATCCGCGGAGAGAAGATCGCGACGATCACGACCGACGCAGCCGATGTGGCGTCCGCGGACGTGATCGACGCACGCGGGCTGATCGTCGTGCCGGGCGGTGTGGATGTGCACACGCACTTCCGTGAGCCAGACCCACGCCTGGTGGAGGGGTTCGAGACAGGGACGATGGCGGCGCTGGCCGGCGGGGTGACAAGCGCGATCGAGATGCCACAGGCGTCCCCGACGTCGAGCACGGGTGAGCATATCCGTGAAAAGCGGCGGCTGATCGGTGAGCACTCCTTGATCGACATCGCGCTCTGGGGTGGGGTCGTCGGGCAACCGATTGAGCAGATCCAGGAGATGATCGACGAAGGCATCGTCGCTCTGAAGGCATTCATGCCTGCCTCCAGCCCCGGCTTTCCGCCGGCCAATGATCAGGTGCTACTGGACACGTTCCGGTTCCTGGCTGATTCGGGATCAGACATCCGATTCGGGATCCACTGTGAAAACGACACATTGATGGAACAAGGGATTGCCCGGATGCAGGCAGCCGGCCGCAAGGACGCTTTGGCGCACTACGAGAGCCGGCCGCCGCTGGTCGAGACCGAGGCGGTTCATCGGGCATTGTTCTTTGCGGAGCTGACCGGCGCATGGCTCTATGTCTGTCACTGCGCTTCGGCCGACGCGCTGGCACTGATCAAAGCGGCGAAGGCGCGCGGCGCGAATGTCGAGGTTGAGACCTGCCCGCAATACCTCTCGTTGGACCTCGACGATCTCGTGAAGCATGGGCCGTTCGCGCGGTGTGCGCCCGCCCTCCGTGATCGGGCCGAGGTCGAGCGGATCTGGGAGTATGTCGCCGATGGGACAGTGGACGTTGTGTCGTCCGATCACTGCGGCTATACCGTCGAAGAGAAGCGGGCCGGGCTGGACGATATCTGGCAGTCGCCACTGGGGCTATCTGGTGTGCAGACAATGTATCCGGCGCTGTTCGATGAGATCGTCAACAAGCGCGGTCTGGGGTTGGAGCGGTTCGTCGAGCTGTCTGCGACCAATCCAGCGAAGGTGTTCGCTCTGTATCCGCGCAAGGGTGTGATTCAGGTTGGCTCGGATGCCGACCTGGCGTTCTACGATCCGAATCGTTCCTGGCAGGCGCACGGAGATGGGATGTTGCATCGCAATAAATGGACGCCGTTCGAGGGGAAGACGATCGGCGCGTCGGTCGTGAAGACGATCGTCCGTGGACAGGTGGCGTTCGACCTGAGCCGGCCGGAGGCAGTGCTATCCCGACCGGGCGACGGGCGATTCCTCGGGCGAGGATACGGGGCGAGCTGACTCGCTGAATGGAGTGACGCGTTCGAACCGTAACTCGCCGTTCGTCCGTCATGTTGAGCCGCAGCGAAACATCTCTTCGAGGTTCGTGGCGGGTCAATTGGGGAGATTCTTCGGCTGCGGCCTCAGAATGACAGGCATACGAACAGGCTGGCGGTCGAGCGTTCCGCCGCTGCGCGGTAGGTAGGAGGCGGCAAGATGATATTCACGCTGACGGGCGGGACGATCTACGACGGGAGCGGCGGGCCCGGACGGCTGGGAAATGTCGTCGTCGAAGGTGACCGAATCGCTGCGGTGGGTGATGTCGTGCCACAGGGCGAGCGAATCGACGTGGCGGGGCTGGCGGTATCGCCGGGGTTCATCGACACGCATAGCCACTGCGACCTTGTCTGCATGTCCGACCGGCAACTCTCGCCGAAGTTGCGCCAGGGGATCACGACTGACCTGCTCGGGCAGGACGGGCTATCGGAAGCGCCGATCAAGCGTGAGGACGTCGATCGCTGGCGGACGCATCTGTCGGGGCTGAACGACGACCCGCAACTCGACTGGTCGTGGCGATCGTACGGGGATTATTTCGAGCGGGTCGGCGGCGCGGCGTTGAACATGGCCGGCATGGTTGGCCACGGGACGGTGCGGCTGCACGTCATGGGGATGGACGACCGAGCGCCAACGGAGGCAGAGCTGGCGGCGATGCAGGCGCTGGTGGACGCCTCGCTCTCCCAGGGCGCGTGCGGGTTCTCGACCGGGCTGATCTACTCGCCGTGCGTCTATTCCGACACGCAGGAGCTGATCGAGATCGGCAAGGTGGTCCGGCGGCACGACTCGTTCATGGTCTATCACATGCGCTACGAGGGTGGCCGTGTGCTGGAGGGCATGGACGAGGTGTTTCGGATCGCCCGCGAGAGTGGCGCGGCCTGCCATATCTCGCACTTCAAGGCGCGCGGCAAGCATGCCTGGGGACTTTCGACACAGATGAGCGCGGCGGTCGAGCAGGCTCGGGCCGACGGGCTGGATATTACGGCCGACCAGTACCCGTATGCGGCCGGCTCGACGATGCTGGCGGCGTTGCTGCCGCCGTGGTGCCACGCGCGGGGTATCGACGGGCTGAACGCCTACCTGCGCGACCCGGACCTCGAGTCACAGATCCGGCGGGAGATTGAGCAGGGTCGCTCGGACTGGGAGTCGAGCATTGCCAATTCGTCGTGGGGCTCGATCATGATCTCGGGGGTGAAGTCCGAGGCGAACCGCTGGGCAGTCGGCAAGCGTATCCCGGAGATCGCGGCGCAGTGGGGGCTGGACGAATATCAGACGATGGTGCGGCTGCTGCTGGACGAGAACCACGCGGTCAGCATGATCCTGTTCATGATGCAGGAGGACGATGTACGGCATCTACTGGTGCAGCCGTGGCTGATGCACTGCACCGATGCCCTGATGGGCGGCGAGCCGCACCCGCGGACGTACGGCACGTATCCGAAGATTCTCGGACACTACGTCCGGGACGAGAAGCTGATGCCGCTGCCGGAGGCGATCCGCAAGATGACGTCGCTGCCGGCCTGGCGTCTGGGCGTCGTGGACCGTGGCGAGATCCGCGCGGGGGCGTTCGCTGACATCACCGTCTTCAATCCCGATACAGTAATCGACCGCTCGACATACGAAGTCCCGCGGCAATTCCCGACCGGGATCGAGCACGTCTTCGTCAACGGCGTCCATGCCGTGCGCGACGGGCGCGAGACGGGGAACCTGGCCGGCCGAGC
>CALMXF010000073.1 GCA_937870985.1 uncultured Chloroflexota bacterium | reverse complement strand
GAGGCGCGGATCCGTCACGACCAGCACGCGCTTTGCGCCGAGCCGCCGCATCTCCTCGCCAACCTCGCGGGTCGCCCCCGGCCCGTACTTGATGCTGGACGTGTCCATCGTAAAGATCGTCTCGGTCGCTGGCATATCCCCATCCAATCAACAACCTGTCGGCCACGCTGGCTGTCGGCGGTCGCGTGCATCGTATCCGCAACGTCGGCAGGCGCGCCAGCGACGGTCGGGTAGGCCGGATCGTCAGGGCAGGTGAGCGGCGGCGATCGAGAAATCGTGGAACAAAGACTCGGTGTCTGTATACCCAGGAGCGCCTCGCTGGACGGCGAGCGCAACGTTTCCAACAAGTGGCCCGGAGTGCGTGACATGGGCCAGCATTTGCCCGTTGGCGACGAACCAGAGATCCGCGCCGACTGCCACGATCGTGAGGTCGTAATTCAGCCCGAAGGGCGCTGACGCGACGCCCGGCGGCACGAACCAGTCCACACTCTCGACGCCACCGACCCGCTGGTAGTAGAACGCGACGAAGTCCTCGCTCCACCGAATGCAGAGCGCGTAGAAGCGCAGGTCTGGGCCGTCCTGCTGGACCCGACTCAGCAGACAGCTCCGGTCGCCGTCGTGGGCCGTCCCGAGGAGCGATCGCACGCCGACGTGAGCGACGATGTCGTCGAACGCCCCTGCCGGAGCGGTGACGCCGACCCATGCGCCGACCTCGCCGGAGATCGCGAGCTGGTACTCCTCGTTGCTGATGGCGGCCGTGCCGGCTGGTCCGCCGAGCCAGCGACTGTCACCGGCTGCGAAATTGCCGGCCGGCCACTGCGTCCAGCCGGCGAGGTTGGACCAGTAGTTCGGCATTCCTGCCCGCGGTCCCGTCCCGGGGAAGAGCTGGTAGCGCCAGGCGTAGTAGTGCAGGCCGACGTTGCCGGCCTCGACCTGCCAGCCCTCGGGGTTGTCTGGCGTGTAGGTCAGGCAGCGGCGCTCGAAGCACTGCATCAGGACATCCTTGTAGGTTCCAGCCACCTTGACGTTGGCCCAGTAGGGTTCGGTGATGGGCCGGCCGGTGGCATAGAACGGGTCCGGGAAGAGGCTGCCGTTGACGTAGCCGCTGCCGTCGAAGATGACGCCTGATGAGTTCATGAACGACCAGAACGGTCCGGCGATGTTGTGTTGGGTGACGGAGTCGTAGAAGGTGATCGTGACGCCGCGGGCGGTGAGAGTCGGATCGTCATGGACGGCGCCATCTCGGTCGATCCGCGACGCAACCGCCGCGTCGATCGCTGGATCGACCGTGTAGCCGGGGAACGACAGAGCGGTGAACGTCGCATAGGTCGGGCCGGTCGGGTCATCCGGGTCGCCAGCGACATTGATCTCGGCCGGGCTTCCGAAGGCGAGTTGATCGTCGCCGATCTGTTGGCTGCCGGAGATCATCTCGGTGGCGAGCAAACCGTTGGTCACGTACCAGACTCCGTCGTCCGACGCGTCGGGATGGGTGATCTCCATGCGGGACTTGTCGAAATACTGGACCGTCCGCCAGCCTCGGGGCGCTTCCTTATATGGCTCGATGCCCGCGTGGGAGTTTGCCTCCGGGCCCCACATCCAGGTGCGGGTCGCATTGCCGACGACGACCGGCTGGTCCGTGCGCGCCCAGGTGCTCTGGAAGGCGTCGTTGGCCGGCGGGGCGGCAGCGGTCGGTGGTGGCGTGATACCCGCGATAGATGCGGCGAGCATGGCGGCGATAACGATGCGAGGCAGAAGGCGGCTGACCATCTCTCGATCTCCTTCACACGAAAGGAACGCACTCTTCGGCGTTCGTGCGTGGGAGGCAGGACCGCTGGAATGCGCGTGCCAGGCGAACGGAGTCGATGCGGGGACTATAGCATGCCGGCCGTGCCGGCTGGGGTGCTCTGTGGGGGAGTGGCGTTGGGTGTCGGACAGGGTGTGCAAGCGGCCAGCAGACGCTTGTATTCTGCTGGCCGTTCGATGACACGCGGGTAGTTTGCTACCGCGCGGTCTGCTGGCTACATCGGATCCTTCAGGTTGGCCGCGTCGCCGCCGCA
>CALMXF010000072.1 GCA_937870985.1 uncultured Chloroflexota bacterium | reverse complement strand
CCGCCCCGCGTGCCGGAACCGCCAGTCCCGCCGACCCCACCAGTTTCGCCAGACCTGCCCGATCTGCCGACAGTTGCCAGCCCCGGGCAGCCCGAAGCGACGACGACCCGCGTGCGAGTGCTGACGGGCGAGCAGCAGATGCGCGCCATTCTCGATGCGCTTTCGCGCGGAGAAGTCAGCGTCAGCGAGGCAGATCAGATGCTCAAGGCGCTCGGCACGGACCGCGGCGACCGGGCCGAGCGGTAGGTTGAGAGACGTGGTGACGATCATTCAGGACCGCGAAGATCTGGATAGTGCGCTGGCGGGATCGCCGAACCGGCGCGACCGGTTGGCAATCCCGATGCTCGTGCTCGCCGGTGGCATCTCGCTGACGGGCAATTCGCTCACCGCACTGGTTATCCCCTGGTTCGTCTATGTGACGACCGGAAGCGCCGCGCGCACCGGGCTGGTAGCGTTCGCGTCACTCCTGCCGGTTGTGCTGGCCGGTATGGCTGGTGGGCTGATCGTCGATCGCGTCGGCTTCAAGCACGCCAGCGTTGTTAGCGATATTCTGAGTGGCGTCACGGTCGCGATTATCCCGACGCTCCATCTGCTTGGCCTGTTGCGATTCTGGCAACTTCTCATCCTCGTGTTCATCGGGGCGCTGCTCGATATCCCTGGCTCAGCTGCTCGCCAGTCGATGATCCCCCGGCTGGCGGCGCGCTCGGGCGCGTCTCTGGAGACCGCGAACGCCGGCATGCAGGTGGCGAGCTCGGTCGCGATGATCGCCGGCCCACTGGCCGCTGGCGTGCTGATGTCCCTACTCGGCGCAACCACCGTCCTCTACGTTGACGCCGCCTCGTTCGCCGTCTCGGCGCTCCTGATCGGCGCGCTGATTCCCTGGAAGCGATCCGCGGAAGAGGGTATCGCAACGGAACCGGGAGGCGAAGGCATGCTCCGCGAGGCGCTTGCCGGGGTGCGGTTGGTCATTCACGACCGCTTCCTGTCCGCGGTTGTCCGCGTCGCAGTCGTCGCGAACTTCCTGTTCAGCGCGCTATTCGCCGTCGTCCTGCCTGTCTATGCCAAGGAAGTGTTCAATGACCCACGGGTTCTCGGTCTGATAATCGCCGGCTTCGGCGGCGGCTCGCTGGTCGGCACCCTGGTCCTTGGCGCGGTTGGGCCGCGCGTCTCGAGGGTGGTCTGGCTGCTGGGCGGGCTCGTCGTGATGGCCGCTGGCCTATGGATACTGCCATGGTCGTCGACGATCACGCTGAGCGTGGCTGGCGCGGCAGTGCTCGGTCTGGCGAACGGCCCGATGAACACGATCATGATGGTCATTCTCCAGGAACGAGTGCCGGAGAGTCTGCTCGGGCGTGTCAACTCGAGCCTGATGGCGATGATCTCGATTGCATCGCCGATCGGTGTCGTGATTGCCGGTCTCGTCCTCGACAGCGTCGCAGTGACGCTCGTCATGGCGGCGATCGCGGCGGTATTCACGCTGGTGGCGATCTCGGCGCTGGCGAACCCGGAGTTTCGCAACGTGTCTGTGGCCACCCGGGTAGACACGCGTTAGCGTTCGGCCGCGACGACACCGATCGTGACATGTACACTGCCGCGGTGAATCACGACATCGCGGACCCGCCAACTGGATCGCGCTGGAGGCGAGCCGATCTCGGGCTTGGCCGGAATAACGGCCTGCTCTTCTGGAGCCATCTCGTCTGGGGGCTGGGGTTTGCGCTCCAGATTGCGATCTGGACGCTGTTTATCCAGAGCCTCGGCGCCAGTCCCGGCCAGATAGGTCTGGTCATCGGGGCTGGCGCCGTCATGCGGACGATTCTGGCACTCCCGGCAGGTGTGATCGCCGACCGTGGCTCGCTCAAGCGCATCGTCGTTCTGGCAATGGCGTCGCCGGTGCTTGGGGCTCTCGTGCTCACACAGGCCAGTGTCTGGTGGCATGCAATGGTCGGCGCGATCGCGCTCGATGCGTCAGCTCTGGCAATCCCGGCCGTTTCGGCCTACGTCGCGACCGCAGCTCCCGAGGGCGAGCGAACACGCGCCTATACCTATATCTTCAACCTGTCGATTGCGGCCGGGATGCTGGTCGGGCCGGCCGTCGGCGGCTGGTTGGCCGAGCTGGCCGGCTTTCGTCTGGTCTACGCGTTGTCGGCGATCTGTTTTGCTGTCGGCGCGGCGATGCTCCTGTTCCTCGACGACCTCGGGGCGTCCACGGCGAAGCCTGCCCCGCCTTCTGGCGGTGTCCGCCCTGGTTACCGCGAACTGCTTGCTAGCCGGCCGGTGCGGCTCATCCTCGCTTTCCATGCGCTGGTTCCGCTGGTGTTTGTCGGGACGACGCTCTTGCCGAACTTCCTGCACGATCAACGCGGCTATAGCCTCGGCACGATTGGGACACTCGGATCGATCGGCTCTGCGGCAGGGTTCGGGTTCGCGCTCCTCGTCAGCCACTGGCCGCCGCTTTCCAGACCATTTACTGGTATAGGCGTAACGCTCGCGCTGATTGCCGTTGCGTTTCTCCTGTTCATCGCCACCGGCAACATCGCGCTCGTTGCCCTGGGCTATATGCTGCGCTATTCGTTCAGCGCGGTCTGGTCGCTTCTCTCGGCGGCAGTGGCAGAAGTCACGCCAGAACGACTCCGCGGACGAGCCTATGGCGCCGCCGAGATGGGAGTTGGCGTTGCCGATGTCGCCGCGCCGCTCGCCGCCGGCCAGCTCTATGGCGTCGGACATGCGTTGCCGTTCGTCGCCGGGTTCGTCATTGCCGCGCCACTGTCGGTCCTTGCCTTTCTTGTCGAACGTAGCCGTGTCTGGACTGTTTCCGGCGCGGCGATGTCGGAGGTGTCCGATGGATGACGCGGCCCGGATCGTGCGCCTGCCGTTCGACGATCCCCGGTCAACTGCTCGCAGGCAGTGAGAGGAAGGTCGATTGCCAGTCTCCCGCCCTCACCTGGTCGCTGAGGTCGTAACCAGGACGGTTGATTCGACGCTCGTCATTCGTCCGGTCACGTTCGATGATGCCGATGATCTCGCCGCGCTGATGGTCGACGCCTATGGTGGCGCACTGCAGGCTTCGTCTGACGAGGCTCTCGATGGCGCGTTGCTCGAAGTGCAGAAGTTCTTCGGCGGGCTCTACGGTGAACCGATCCTGGACTGCAGCATGGTTGCGGTTAGCCCTGAGGGGCTTGCTTCGGCATGCCTGATCAGCCGCTACCAGGGAACGCCACTGCTGGCGATCCTGATGACAGCCAGTGCCTGGAAGCAGCGTGGGCTGGCGCGGGCGACTGCGCAGTCGAGCGTCAACGCGCTCGCCGGCCGGGGCGAGGCGACGCTCGAGCTGATCTTGACTGCCGCCAACCGTCCGGCGCTCGAGCTGGTCGATGATCTCCACTTCCGCGATTTCACCGTCTGAGCGAGCAACGACACACATGACGAAG
This sequence comes from uncultured Chloroflexota bacterium, assembly GCA_937870985.1. Taxonomy (GTDB): domain Bacteria; phylum Chloroflexota; class Chloroflexia; order Thermomicrobiales; family CFX8; genus JAMLIA01. The sequence goes on along the minus strand of CALMXF010000072.1, from coordinate 10,121 downwards.
CCCGGGCGAATGTGGTCGCCCGGGCTTTGGTTGCTTTAGATTCGCTCTGCCGTCAGGCTGCGCTGGCCAGCTCGATCAGGTCGCTCTTGCGCAACTTGGCAAGCGCTTCCTTCTCGATCTGCCGAACCCGCTCGCGGCTGATGCCGTAATGCTCGGCGATCTCGGCCAGTGTCTGTGGGTGCTGGCCACCAAGCCCGAAACGGAGCATCAGGACGCCACGCTCGCGCTCGGTCAGCTGATCCAGCGACTTACGGATCTGGTCGCGGATCGCGCTCGAGACTGCCTCCTCGACGACCTGATCGCTGGCCGGGTCCGGCAGCAGGTCGCCGATGGTCGACTCCCCGTCCTCGCCGATCGGCTTGTCCAGCGATGAGGTGCGCGGAATTGCCGTGCGCGCCTGAACGACCCGCTCGACCTCCAGATCGAGCTGCTTGGCAACTTCGGCGTCGGTGGCCGGGCGACCGAGCTTCTGCTCGAGCTGCGCCTCCGTCCGACGGACCTTCGAGATCAGATCATGCATGTGCACCGGGACCCGGATTGTGCGAGACAGGTTCGCGACCGCCCGGCCAATGGCCTGACGAATCCAGAACGTTGCATACGTGCTGAACCGATATCCCAGCTCCGGGTCGTAGCGCTCGACGGCCGTCATCAGGCCGATGTTGCCTTCCTGGATCAGGTCGATCAGCGGAAGCCCGCTCGAGCGGTACTTCTTGGCGATCGAGACGACCAGCCGCAGATTGTGGCGGATCAACTTCTCGCGCGCTTCGCGAGCCACCTTCAGCACCTGGTCGAGATTCTCGACCTCGATCTCCTCGCTCTGGAGGCGACGCGCTTCCAGCCCCGCGCGCACCTTGCGCGACAGGTCGATCTCCTCCTGGTGCGAGAGAAGACGGTGACCGCCGACATCGCGGAAATATCGGTAGACAGCATCGCTGGTCGCCTGGTCGATGAGCTCCGCGGACTCATCGATTACCTCGCCGACCTCGGCGTCGGCAGCTAATCGCTCCAGCTCGTACGTGTCGTAGTTTGCGCGCTCAGTCATGAGACTCCTTCTGCTCCCCGCATGTGCTAGCTTCAGTGGTTTCGGCGGCTCCCCACCACCCGCCGAAACTTCGTAAGTCTAGCAGCAATCCAATACTATGTCAACTCACTCATCGACTTTGTGAAGAATCCGACAAACCTGTCTTCTAGGATAGCTGAAGTTGCCGATTTGTAAAGCACCTGAGCGAGAAGCAAGCGCGAGTCGTGACGGATTGCGCGTTGGATCGGGCATTTTCATAGAACGTACACCCGTCCGCGGTGCTTGTCTATACCCCGATTCGCTATTCAATGTAATGCGGTGCCCGCAGGACCGTTATGCGTCGGCATGAGGGGGCGTCTCTCGGTTCGCTGTGTCTCGCCGGCCGCCAGCGGGACAGGAACGATCGCCACGGACGGCGCGTTACACTGTCGGTTGTGGCGATCTCGTCGTGAGCGAAGGAACAGTGAAGATGGATCTACGCGCAATTCCGATAACGATCGTTGGAGCGGGCGCGATCGGCGGGACGGTCGGCGCGTTTCTGACACAGGCCGGCTACGATGTAACGCTCGTCGATATCGTCCCCGAGCATGTCCGTGCGATGAACGACGGTGGCCTGCGGATCACCGGAGTCCGTGGCGACCATACCTACCCGGTCAGGGCGGCGCTCGCGAGCGACCTCCGTGGTCCGCTCGGCCCGACGATCCTCTGCGTCAAAGGACACTTCACGGCTGCCGCGATGGAGCAGATCGGACCGCTGCTGGCGCCGGATGGCTTCGTCCTCTCGCTACAGAACGGCCTGAATGAGGAAGTGATCGCCGCGGCAGTCGGCGCCGATCGCACGGTCGGCGCGTTCGTCCACTTTGGAGCCGACTACATCGAGCCGGGGCTGATTCAGCTTGGTAACGAGCAGACGATCCACATCGGCGAGCTCGACGGATCGATCACTCCGCGCGTCGAAGCCTTGCGCGGCGCGCTGTTGAACGTGATGCCGACGGAGATCACAACGAACCTCTGGGGCTTCCTCTGGGGCAAGCTCGTCTATGGCGCGATGGCTTTTCTGCTCTCGACCGTCGACGCGACCGTCCCGGAGGTTATTGACAACGCCCTCGGCATGCGTCTCGCTCAGACGGCGTCAGCCGAGGCGTACCTGGTCGCCAGATCACAGGCGGACTCCCTCGAGAATATTGGAGAATTCAACCCCAATGCCTTCGCGCCCGGGCCGGGTTTCGACGCTGCCAGTCGCGCTGCCCTCCAGGAGATGGCCGACGCCATGCGCGCCTCGATCAAGCAGCATATGGGCATCTGGCGTGACCTGAAGATCAAGAAGCGCAAGACCGAAGTCGATATGCAGTCGGCCGTCATCGTCGCTAAGGGGCTCGAAGCAGGCGTCCCGACGCCAGTCAACGCCGCCGTGCTGCGGGTGATTCATGAGATCGAGGCTGGTCAGCGCGGCATGGAATGGAGCAACCTCGACGATATTGCCCGCCTGGCCGGCCTCGAGCGACCCCTGTGAGCTGCTACGACCAACACCGACGGCAACATCTGGACGAGATGCGCAGGCACGACTGGCGCAGGAACGGGTCCGTGCTCCGAACGGTCGACCTTGACAATTGCACATCGCGCCACGTAGCATATTTGCTAGATGCAAGTACTTGCACCTAGCAAGTCCCGTGATGTTTCACCCCCATACCGTCTGGAGTGCCTGATGAGCATGCCGATGCTGCCGGTATTTATGCATGTCCCGGACGGCTTTCTCAGCGTCCCGGTCGCGTCGGTCATGTACATCGTGACAGCGATCATTGTTGGCACGGCGGTTCGGCAGACGAATCGTCACCTGAAGGAGAGCACTGCGCCGCTGATGGGGGTTCTCGCGGCGTTCATCTTCGCTGCGCAGATGATGAACTTCCCGGTGGCCGGTGGCACCAGTGGCCATCTGTTGGGTGGCGCGTTGGCTGCGATTCTGGTTGGCCCGTGGGCAGCGGTGCTGGTTATGACGACCGTCATTGGTGTGCAGGCGCTGGTATTTCAGGATGGCGGGCTGGCCGCGCTGGGCGCGAACATCTTCAACATGGGTATCCTGCCTGCCTTCGTTGGCTTTGGCATCTTCCGCGCGGTCACCGGTGTGCTGCGCTCCAGCCGGGCCGGGCTGCTTGGCGGTGCGTTTGTCAGCGCCTGGATCAGCGTCATGCTGGCGGCGCTCTTCACGTCGGCCCAACTGGCGATCTCCGGCACCTCGCCGTGGAGTATCGTCCTGCCGGCGATGCTGGGCGTCCATGTGTTGATCGGTCTTGGCGAGGGCGCTATCACGGCCGGCGCAGTGGGGCTTGTCCTGTCGGCTCGGCCCGACCTGCTCGGCGTTGCGCCACCGAGCCCGCCGGCGGAGGCATATTCGCCGTATCCCGAGGAGAGTGCCTGATGGGGAAGCGTGCTGGTTGGGCTGCGCTGATCGCGGCTGGTGTCGGGCTGGCCTTGTTCATTACCCTGTTCAGCCCGTTTGCGTCAGGTCATCCTGACGGGCTCGAACGTGTCGCGGAGGATCACGGGTTCCACCACCAGGCGAAAGGTCCCGTGTTCGAGATCATTCCCGACTATGCGGTTCCCGGCGTCAAGAACGAGCGGGTCGCGACCATTCTCTCGGGTGTCATCGGTGTGTTGATCGTCGCCGCAATCGGCTTGATCGTCGGTTACAGCCTCAAGCGCGTCGCGCGTTCACGTGCTGCCTCGGGCTCTCTCCCCAGTGCCCCCGAGTCGACCACGTCTGGTCCTCCAGGAACAATCTGAGGTGGCGTCCTTTGTCCCCGGCGAACGCTATCACGACGGGGATGGGCTGCTGTATCGTGCCGATGCGCGGATCAAGATCCTCACCGTCGTGTTGTTCGCCTTCGCCGTTACCGGAGTCCCCGAGGGCCACTGGCTCGCGTTCGCGGGCTTCGGGGCGTTTGTCGCGCTGGTCATGCTCGTGAGTGGATTGCCGATGGCGCTTGTCGTCCGGCGCTCGCTGCTTGCCGCGCCATTCGTCCTCGCGGCCGTGCCGCTCATCTTCACCCGCCCCGGCAATCCGGTCGCCACACTCCCCCTGCTTGGCTGGTCGATCTCCGATAGCGGGCTGGTCGCGGTGGTCAGCATTCTGCTCAAGTCATGGCTCGCGGTGTTGATGGCAGTCGTCCTTACCTCGACAACCCGGCCGCTCGAGCTCATTCGTGGCCTCGAACGCTTGCGTGTCCCCCGCGTGCTCGCCTCGACCGTATTCTTCATGTATCGGTATCTGTTCGTCATTGGCGGCGAAGGGCAGCGGATGATGCGCGCGCGGGAATCGCGCAGCGCGCTCATGCCAGGCGTCTCGGGCGGCGGGTCTGTGGCCTGGCGCGGGCGGGTGCTCGGCAACATGGTCGGCACGCTGTTCATCCACAGCTTCGCTCGAAGCGAACGGATCTACGCGGCAATGCAGGCCCGTGGCTATGACGGAACCGTCCGCTTCATGGATGAGCCGCCGCTGACCCGCGCCGACTATCTGCTTGCGACCTGTGCGTTGGTCGCGCTCGGAGGATTGGTGCTCTATGCGCGACTCTGAATTACTGGTTGCCAGGCGCGTTGCGAACGAAGATCAGTCCGCCACAGGCGCGCCACCCGCGGTCGCGATCCGCAATCTGAGCTACGTCTACCCGAACGGCCACCCAGCGCTGCGCGACATCAGCCTGACGATTCACACTGGCGACCGCGTCGCGCTGATGGGCCCGAACGGCGCAGGCAAGTCGACGCTCCTGATGCACCTCAACGGAGTCATCCGTGGCCAGGGGACAATCGAGATCGGCGGACTGGCGCTTGGCGACACGACCGTGCGCCAGATCCGGGCGACCGTTGGATTCGTCTTTCAGAACCCCGACGACCAGCTCTTCTCGCCAACGGTCTTCGACGATGTCGCGTATGGCCCGCTCTACATGGGACTGTCGAGGCAGGAGATCCAGCATCGGGTACGCGCGGCGCTCGCGTCGGTCGATATGGCTGGATTCGAGGATCGCATGCCGCATCACCTCTCGCTGGGTCAGCGCAAGCGGATCAGTCTCGCGACCGTGTTGGCCATGGATCCGCGCATCCTCGTTCTCGATGAGCCGTCGGCCGGCCTGGATCCTCGTGCTCGCAAGGGACTGATCGCGCTGCTGGGCGGTCTGCCACAGACGCTGATCGCCTCGACCCACGATATGCGGCTCGTCCGTGATCTGTTCGATCGCGCCGTCATCATGCACGAGGGTCGCATTGTCGTTGACGCGCCGACCAGCGAGATCATCGACGACGAGGCGCTGCTGGATCGGTACGGGCTCGAGCTCCCCTGACGCGGTTACCCTGGTTGATTGGCCGGGATCAGTCGCTCGATGATTACGACATCGAGCCACCGGCCGTCGAGCTGCGCATGCTTCTCATACATTCCGACCTCGCGGAAGCCGCAGGCGGCGCACAATCGCCGGCTGCCTGAGTTGGCCGGAAAGACGCGCGACAGAAGCTTCCAGAACCCCATCTGCTCGGCGGCGTCGATCAGCGCTGGCAGCAGGACACGGCCAACCCCCTGTCCGCGCCATCGTTCGTCGATATAGATCGAGAACTCACCGATCCCGGCGTAGCATTCGCGCGGCCGGTAGGTGGAGACACTGGCCCAGCCGGCCACCTCGTCGTCGATCGTTGCGACAAGAAACGGATACCGACCCCGACCAGCCGCGAGCGTGCGAAGAATGTCGTCCGCCGTTCGAGGCGTTGTCTCGAATGTCGCCATCCGGCCGGCGATTCCCTGATTGTAGATTCTGGCGATCGCGTTGACGTCGGTATCTGTCGCCGCGCGGGTCAGCGCTCGCGTCCGTGCGTGCTCATCCATCAGCTTCTGACCGTCCGTTTTCACTATTCCTGACGTGATCCTCGGTCACCTTAGAATGATAGGGTTCCGACTATATGACGTCATGCGCGTTCAGGTGGGATTCAGATTCGTATCGTTCAATACAGGGTGACGTGTCTCATGCTGCATGAAGGATGGAATCGGTGGTAGGTGTAACCTCCGGCGTGAAGTCGGATTGTGCTGTCGTGAAGGGTGCGCCCGAGCGTTGACGGGTAACGACGACCCGGACGGTCAGAAGATCGGCATTCGCCGGGCGCAGTCGCTCGAAGCGACTGGTGAACGTGATGTCTCAGAGGTCGAGCTCGAAGGAGCGTTGGTCGCGGCCGCGAAGCGCGACCCGCGTGAGTTCGGGGCGCTCTACGAACGCTACGTCGATCGGATCTATCGCTACGCCTATCGGCGGGTGGGGACCCATCACGAAGCGGAGGACATTACGGCCCAGACGTTTCAGCAGGCTCTGCAGGCTCTTCCTGGTTACGAGTGGCGGGGGCTGCCGTTTGGCGCCTGGCTCTTCCGGATCGCCGGCAACATCATCAACCGGCGCGGACGAACGGGAGGCCGTGAGGTGCTGGTCGAGGACGTCACCGTGTTCAGTAGTTACGAGGAATCGGATGACGACCCGGCCGACCAGGTCTGGCGCTCTGAGCAGGCAGAGGAGCTCGCGGTCATGATCAGCAAGCTCCCCCCAGATCAGCAGCGCGTTCTCGTTCTCAAATTCTCGCACGGCATGAAGAATCGAGAGATCGGTGACTTGATGGGCCGCTCCGAGGGGGCAATCAAGCAGCTCGTCCACCGCGCGCTGGTCGCGTTGCGGGCAACTGTTGGGCATCATCATGTCTGAGCAGCCGATCGGATTCGATCCGCACCAGGCGGATCAGCTCGACCAGGCGATCGATCAGATTATTGCCAGTGGGGCGTCGTCGGCCTCTGGGGACACGCAGCTCGACTCACTCGTCGCGCTCGCCGCATTGCTCCAGCACGATCTGCCTCGCGATCTCCCCGACCCGGCATTCCGCTCGCGTCTGAAGGCTGAGCTCATCGATCGGCCTGTCCGAATCTCGCCCGTGCCGAAGCCGCATCCATGGTTCTCCCGGAATCTGCGTGTCTACGGCTCGGTCGCGGCGATCCTCGTCCTTGCGCTTGTCGCCGGCATGGTGGCGTTCTGGCCGGATCGCCAGGAGTCACCGTCTGTCGCCATTGGCGTGAAGTCGGTGGAAACGGCATCCGCTCGGGCTCAACAACCAGCCGGGGGCGCGACCGAGACTGGCCCTGTCGTTGCCGCCAACCAGACCGCTGACGCGGAGACGGCGACGATTGCAGTCTTCTCATCGACAGAGACACCTGTGCCGGGGGGAAGTGAGACAACCCCGCAGCCGACTAAACCGGCCGGGCCTGAACGCGCAACCGCGTTTCTGGCGATTCTGCCTGGCGTGAACGCGACGACGGTCGAGCAGGGGCCAGCGCCAGCTTCCGAGGGAGGCGGGCCGGGTCCAACCGGCGGCGTCACCTATGTGATGAACGCGACGGCAACCGCGTTGGCGGCGTCCGCCATCGTCTACCATCTCTCACCGCCTTCCGAGGATCCGGTCACGTTCTGTCGCGAGGTCGCCCGAAAGGCCGGCATCCCGGCCGACGATGTTCGCGCAACGGATCTGTCCGGCCGCGTCGAGGTACTTGCCGGCGTTCCTGGCGCCAGCGTGCTCTACTGGCGTCCTGCCGCAGGTGTCTTTCAGCTCTCCAGCAATACCGCGCCGGGCGGAGGCGTGTTATCGCCGACCATGCTCGGCGATAGCGCGCGCAGTTGGCTCGCGGACATCGGTTATCCCGTCTCGGCGTTGGGCGAGTCGTCCGTTGCGGAACGCGATGGTCTCTGGCAAGTCGCTTTTCCGCTTGCCGGCGTGCCCGTTCCCGACCTCGGCTATCCGCTCGGAGTCACGGTGATGTTGCAACGAGACGGCACAGTCGCTGAAGCATATGGTTACTGGTTGACGATCGACTACGAAGAGTCGGTCGACCTGCGCAGTGTTACTGACGCCTGGCAGATGGTGACCCACGGCGACGGATACTGGCGTGACGGCGGATTGTCGGCCGGCGGCGGCGAGTTCCGCGCCGAGTCGGTCCACCTCGGCGCGATCCTGACCGACGCCGGCAAAGACCTTGTCTTGCAGCCGGTGATCGAGTTCGCCGGCGTGTTCACTGCCAGCGACGGAACGACCGCGCCGATCAAGGTATACGCCCAGGCGGCTGCTGAGTAGTCGAGTAGTTGCTCTGGTTGACTGGCAAGTCGCTGCCGCGCTAGGATTTCTCTGTTCGCCAGACCGACGCTCTGTGCGGTTGATCCTCGCGGTGGGTCACGCCCCGATCCTCCCGGTTAACCACGTCGACCAACGGAAGGGACGCTCGTTCGATGCGCGATGTCGCTCGCCAATTCGACGTGACCGCGTCGGCCACGCCGCGTATCGATCGCGTCCTTGCCCCATTTCGCGCCTTTACCGGCACGGCTGCGGCAGGCGGAATTCTGCTTTTTGTTGCTACCGTCGTCGCGCTGATTTGGGCGAACTCCCCGTGGCGTGATTCATATGCCGATCTCTGGGCGACGAAGCTATCGATCCAGGTTGGTGGCTATGGATTGGAAAAGACGCTAACCCACTGGATCAATGACGGCCTGATGGTCGTCTTCTTCTTCGTTGTCGGACTCGAGATCAAGCGTGAGATCCTCGTCGGCGAGCTCGCGTCGCCACAGCAGGCAGCATTTCCGATCGTCGCGGCAGCCGGAGGCGCAATAGTCCCTGCCGCAATATATCTCGCATTCAATATTGGCACGGATGCCTCCCGTGGCTGGGGTGTGCCAATGGCGACAGATATCGCCTTTGCGCTCGGTGTCCTCGCTGTACTCGGTAGTCGTGTCCCGATCGGCTTGAAAGTCTTCGTGACCGCGCTTGCCATTGTCGATGATCTGATCGCAGTGCTTGTCATCGCAGTCGCCTATACCGAGGCAGTAGCTTGGGATTATCTTATCGGCGGACTGGTGATTCTCGGCCTTGCGTTCGTGCTTAACTGGCTGCACGTCATTCGGCCGATAGCCTATCTCATTGTCGGCGTCATCGTCTGGCTGGCATTCGTGAAATCCGGCGTCCACGCGACGATTGCCGGTGTGCTGATGGCGCTGGCGATCCCCGCGCGGACGCGGATCAACACGGGGGAGTTTCTCGGTCGTGGCCGTGCGCTGCTCGCTGACTTCGAAGCGGCTGCTGCGCCCGGCGCGCACATCTTAACCAACAAGGATCACCAGGCAGCACTCTACGAGATGGAGACGACCGCGGACCTGGTCCAGTCGCCGATGCAACGGCTGGAACACGCGCTACATCCGTGGGTCGCGTTTCTGATCGTGCCACTGTTCGCGCTAGCGAATAGTGGCATCGCCCTTGGAGCGGAACTCGGTCACACTCTGACGAGCCCGATTGCTCTTGGAATCATCCTCGGTCTCGTCATTGGGAAGCAGATCGGCGTCACCCTGACTGTGTTAGGGATGACACGCTTCGGCTTTGCGTCACTCCCGGATGGGGTCACGTTTCGACAGATTTATGCTGTCAGCTGGATTGCTGGCATCGGTTTCACAATGTCGCTCTTTGTTGCCGAACTGGCGTTTCTCAACAATAGTGACCTGGCGGCTGCCAAGGCCGCCATTCTTGTTGCGTCTCTGATTGCGGGCACGGCCGGCTACGTCCTCCTGCGGCTCGCTTTCCGCCTGGATGTGACCGACTAGGGCACATCCATCGTTCCACCCCAGGCGTCGAAGATCAGTCGCGAGATGCGTCCATTCAGGATCGCGCCCGGGTGCTCTGGCCCGAACCCCATGTCCGGGTGATGCTCGGTCATCAGACAGAGAACATATCGCTGGACGCCGGAGATCTCGATGATTCCGGCGTCCACTCGCACCGCGCCGTTCGAGTCCGTCATGAAACCGCTCTTCGATCGCACGACGATCGGCCCCTCGTGTGCCGCTCCGACCCGCTGATACTGGTTGTAGGGCAGGTAACGACCGATCTGGTCGTGATACTGCTGGGTGACAAGGATGTCGCGGACGGTCGCGGATGCGGCCGGTGAGACGAGCGCATCGGTCGCGATCAGCTGCAACAGGTGAACGATGTCTCGTGGCGTGCTGGCCGCGTAGTCGCGCGCGTCGCCGTCGGGCGCGCGGTCGATCGGCAACGTGGT
>CALMXF010000071.1 GCA_937870985.1 uncultured Chloroflexota bacterium | reverse complement strand
AGAAAACACGCTGAAGGAGTACGGCCTGACATTCGAAGCCGTCGCCAATGCGGTCAACCTGCCGACGGCGACGTTGGAGAGCGCGGAGCTGGCGCGACTGACGCGCGTTGCGGGAGCAGCCGGCCACTTGCTCGGGGTCCTCTCGTCTGGCATCCCCGAAGCCGTCATCATGCGGATTCACGGCGAGGTTGTCGGGGCAGTCGCCGAGCACGTGTTCCTGGCGGCGCTTTCTGAGGGGCTGCAGCACTGGACAACGACGCGTGTCACGCCGGTGAACGCTCGGATCGTCGCCGAGCAACACCGCATCGCAGCCCGAATCGTCGCTGCCGATGGGCGACAGCCTGCCCCGGCCGACGCAATTGACTTCAGCTTCGAGGCGGCCGGAGACGGCGCGCACGTTGTCCGCATCCGCTGGTCTGGCGGCTCGGCCGGGATTATCGAGGTGGATCGCTTCTCGCTCGACCATCCGCTGGCCGGCGATATGCTGATCACCCACCATCGCGACCGACCGGGGATGATCGGCCATGTCGGCATGATCCTCGGACGTCACGATGTCAACATCGCCGGCATGCAGGTTGGGCGGCACTACCGGGGCGGCGAGGCAATTATGGTGCTCAACGTTGACAACGCGATTCCACAGGATGCGTTGCTCGAGATCCTGTCGATTGACGATGTCCACTCCGCGTGGGTCGTCTCGCTGCCCGAGCCGGAGCCGGCCTGGGTCCAGGAGACGCTCCAGCCGAACGTCGCAGTCGCCGCGCCGGGCTGATCAATCTCGCGCTACTGGGATATGTCACATCCAGTGGGCCTCAGGCGTCGATCTTCGCCAACCTGATGACTGGACGCGTTACGATGCGTGACGCAACCGCAGCGTTTCGGGAGGAAGGATGAGCGATGATCGACTCCGCGGCGCGACGGCTCCATGACGACGCTATCGTCGTGGACGCGCACTCCGACGTGTTTTGCGATGTAACCCGACGGAGGCTGCTCGGCGAGACGCAGGTCCTCGCCCGCCTTCATGTCCCGGTCTGGCGCGCGGCCGGCGTCAATGTCGTCGTCACGACGCTCTTCACCGAAGAGGAGCACAAGCCGGACCGAGCGCTACGGCGAGCCGTCACGCTGATGGGCGCCGCTCTGGCCGACATCGACGAGACGCCGGACGTCGCGCTCTGTCGCACGCGCTCGGAGATCGACGCCGCCCTCGCCGCCGGCCAGATTGCCTTCATCCTGGCGATGGAGGGCGGCGAGCCGATCCAGGATGGTATCGAATCGCTGCGGATGTTCTACGAGCTGGGCGTTCGTGTCCTGGGGCTGACCTGGAACCAGCGCAACCTGCTGGCGGAGGGGGTCGGCGAGGCGCGGGCCGGCGGTGGGTTGACTGAGTTGGGCCGCGAGATGGTCGCCGAAGCCGGCCGGCTCGGCATCCTGCTCGATGCCTCGCACCTGTCGGTGAAGTCTTTCTGGGACGTGATCGAGACAAGCTCACGTCCGGTGATCGCGTCGCACTCGAACGCGACAGCGTTGTGCTCCCACCCACGCAACATCGACGACGACCAGATCCGCGCGATCGTCAACACAGGCGGGTTGATCGGAATCAACGGAGTTCCCGGATTCATCGCCGACAATCCGACCGACGCAAGCCTCGACCGGATGCTCGACCATCTCGACCACATCGCGTCGGTCGCCGGAGTTGAGAACGTCGCGCTTGGGCCGGACTTCGTCGATTATCTGCGGGTCGGGCCGATGGCCCCGTTCGACGCCGAGCCGGAAGCCACGATCGTTGGATTCGCAACGATCGCTGATATGCCGAACGTCACCGCCGGCCTGCTGGCGCGCGGCTACGATGAGACCGCAGTGCGAGGCATCCTCGGTGGCAACGTGCTGCGGGTACTCGATACCGTCATGTGCGAGTAGATCGGGTTCACTGAACGGGGCAACTCCCCCAGAGCCCGCGGGACTCTTCGCGTGCCCGGCGTTCGGCGGCGCGGAACTCGTCGACATGGGCGACATTGGGGGGAAATGTCGAGACAGTTGCATACCCGTCCTCGATCAGCCGCAGGTTGACGAAGATGCGTTCCCCGGTCGCCGGGTCGCGGACGTAGACGTAGCGCAGCAGCCGCCCAAAGCGGTCGCGGTCGCCGACATCACGGACGAGCTCGACATCCTGGCCTCCAACGAGCCGCTGGTTCGCCTTGCTCGCCTCGGGGCCAAAGCACTCGACCGGGGAGTCTGGCCGGACGGTCTCGGGCGTATCCATGCCGATGTAGCGCAGCCGCTCGACCTTGCCGCCGATCTCGACCATGATCGTGTCGCCGTCGACGACCCGCTGGACACGAGCCATCTCGCCGGTCACGCCCGGC
>CALMXF010000070.1 GCA_937870985.1 uncultured Chloroflexota bacterium | reverse complement strand
ACGGCCGCGCCGGACGCGCCGCTCTGGGCGACGAGCGTCGACGCAGCCGCCAGCAGGCGATCGACGCCTGCTTGTTCCGGCATCCTTAGTCTGCGGGCGCAGCAGACGGCATCGCTGCCTTGACGACCCCGGCCAGCCGCGCGATACCCTCGTCGATCTGGTCCATCGTCACCGCGCTGAAGGAGAGGCGCAGCGAACGACGGCCACTGCCGTCGGAATAGAACGCCGGCCCGGGGATATAGTCCACCAGATGCTCGCGGGCGGCGGGCTGCATCTCGATGGAATCAACGCCTTCCGGGAGTGTCAACCAGAGGAAGAAGCCACCATTCGGCTTCGTCCAGTTGACGCCCTCCGGCATCTCGCGATCGAGCGCGGCGAGCATGTGTGCGCACTTGCCCTTATAGATCTGCTGGAGATTCGCGATGTGCTCCGCGTGGCGCCCCGTCGTCACATACCATTCGGCCAGCGCGGCGGTGTAGGTGTTGCGCAGAGTGTCGGACCGGCCACGCCCGAGGACGGCGATGATATCTGCGGGGCCGGCGCACCAGCCAAGCCGCAGGCCGGCGGCAATTGTCTTCGACAACGTGCCAAACAGCAGCACCGAGCCGGGATTTGCAAGACCGAACATGGTCGGCTTCTTCTCGCCTTCGAAGCGCAGGTCGATGTAGGCGTCGTCCTCGAGGATCAGCAGCCCACGCTCGTCGGCAATCTTTGCCAGCTTGTGGCGGCGTTCGACGGAGAGCTCGACGCCGGCCGGGTTCTGAAAGGTCGGGATCGTATAGAGAAACTTTGCCTGTTTGCCTTCGGCAGCCAGCTTGTCCAGGGCAGCCTCGACCTTTGCCGGGTCAACACCATCGTCATCGACCTCGACGCCGATCACCTCGGCGCCCGCCAACCGGAACATTCCGGTCGCGCCCATCCAGGCCGGAGCGTCGGCCAGCACGATATCGCCCGGATCGACCAGCATATCGACGACCAGGCTCAGCCCGCTCGACGCGCCGGACGTGAGCAGGATCTGGTCGGGGGTAACGTTCAGCTCATAGTCGCGGTGGAGCTTCTCGGCCAGCGCGGCGGCGAGGCCGTCTGGCCCGACCGGATCGGCGTAGACGAGGGAATCCCGGCGGTTGTTTTCGGCGAGGAATTCGGCGGCCTCAACCATCTCATCGAGCGGCAGGGAATCGAGGTCGGGGTTGCCGAACGAGAACGAGATCATATCCTTGGGCGAGGTTCGCGACGGCCGGCTCGTCTTCGCAGCGATCTTGCCGCGCCGCGACCAGCGCTCGTTCCAGCGTTCATCCATCCAGACAGCATCCTTCCTCAGGTGATCGGCGTCAACATGAGCGAGCGCCGCAACTTCGATAATCCAGAGCCTATTCAGCGAGTATATCCGAGGATGACAGACAGAAACGGCCCGCGGAACCCACGCTGGTCCCACGGGCCGTTGACCCCCGACGATCGTTTGAACCGATCGATCAGGTAGTGCTGTTCGTCGCAGCGGCAGCCGATCGGCCCGTTATCCGTGACCGGCGGCGAGTCGTTGCCCCGAGATCGCGAAACAGCGCGAAGAGTGCCTGGCGCAGCTCGATCGAAGTCGAAAGTAGCTCGACCTGCAGATCTTCGGGGAAGCCACGCGCGTCAAGCATGTCCTGGAACTCGGCGTCGAGCGTCGTCACCTCGGCTTCGAGGCGAACAAAGTCATCGACATCCGCGCCCAGTACGTGGGCGATGTCAGAAAGTACCTGGAAGCTCGGCAACGTTTGCCCTCGCTCGAGCCGGCTCAGATGCGATGCCGAAATCCCTGCCTGTGATGCCAGCCCATCGAGCGTCAGCCCCTTCATCCGGCGCATTCGTCGGATCGCGGGACCGATCCTCTGACGCTGGACTCCTGGTCGTTGCGCCATGTTCGTTCCTCTTTCCCACCAACAGACGACACATCCTGTTGCGCGGCGCAATCATCGCGCCGTAGCCCCCGTGCAGCGGCCGGGGCGTCCTCATCGAGTCTGCCGGGACATCCAGACGTTGCGCCGTTGCCTCGCCATATCCCGGCTAACGGTCCGAAGACACTCTTGTTATACCCCGTGGGGACAAAGTTTGGAAGCCCCAACACGCACAAGATCCCGGTCGGAGTGTGACGATTTCATCATAACGTCATTCTCCCGGTTGGTCGTTCTTTTCGTGGATGGCATCGCGCGGTGTCCGTAGAGAGAACTCATGCAGTAAGCGTCGACATGCAGAAAGCGATACGTGACGGACGACGCGGCACGCGGGCTGCGCAGCAGCTGATCGACGATCGAAAGAGAGAGTACACTTTGAACATGATGAAACCCGGCACACACCTGCGACTCCTTTCCGCCCCGAAGTCAGCGCCTGCGCGCCGGAATACCGGCGCGATTCCGGCTGGCATCGCTGCGTCGGTTGGCTTCGGCCTGCTTGCCATTGGCTTCGACCAGCTTTGTGAGTCATTCAAGCGCCGCAAGATGAAGCGCTACGAGGCGCTGTCTGATGGCGCGGCGCATATAGCAACGGCGCTGGCCGTATCCATCCCGGCGATGCCATTTGTCGAGCACAAGGCCCGGCTCGCCGCGCTCGCGGCACTCAGCGCCGTTACGATCGATCTCGATCACCTGGTTGCGGCGCGGTCAGTGCGGCTGATTCCCTGCATGACGATGCCGGAACGGCCGGCCTCGCACAGCCTCCTGACAGTCAGCATCGTCTCGTATGCCGCCGAGCGTCTGTGGCCCGGCACGCAGAGTGGCCTCGCGCTGACTCTCGGACTTGGCTCGCATTTGCTACGCGACCTGGCAACTGGCGGGGCGCCGCTTTTCTTCCCCCGCCGTGTGATCGAGATGCCACGCCCACCGGTGGCGACGATGATGCTCTCGCTGGGCATCTTCGGCCGCTGGTACGCGCGTCGACTGCTCGACCCCAGCCGGCCACGCCGTTCCAACCCGGCGGTGCTAGCGCCCGAAGCACTGGTGGTAGGTTCCCGTGCCATCCGAGCCATCCGTCGCCACCCCTCGGCGGCCTGACGCGGCAGCCGCGAGGCGCGGCACGGTCTACGCCATCATCGTCAACTACCGCACGCCGGATCTGACGGCAGCCGCTGTTGCCCACCTTCGGGACGGCGCGCCGGCTGACCGCAGCCTTGTCGTCTATATCGTCGACAATGGTTCCGGCGACAATAGCGTCGCCCGGCTCGACGCGACCTGCCCGGGCGCGATCGTGATCGCCTCGCCGATCAATCTCGGCTTCGCCGGGGGAAATAACCTTGCCCTCCGCGACATTCTGGCGTCCATCCCCGACGATGCCTCTCGCGCTGATTCGTTCGTTCTCCTGCTGAATAGCGATGTCGAGGTCGAGCCAGAGACACTCCCCTCGTGCCTCGCGTTCATGGACTCCCACCCGGATGCCGGCATCGTCGGCCCGCGGCTACTCCTGCCGGACGGCTCGCTTGATCTGGCCTGCCGGCGCGGCTTTCCGACGCCGGCGCGCGCGTTCTGGAAGCTGACGGGACTGGCCAGACGGTTCCCAAATAATCCGCGCTTCACCGGTTATAACCTGACACATCTCGACGAGATGGAAACCACCGAGGTCGATTCCGTCGTCGGCGCATTCATGCTCGTCCGGCTCAGCGCGATCGATCGGGCCGGCCTGCTCGACGACACATTCTTCATGTATGGTGAAGATCTCGACTGGGCGTTCCGGATGAAATCGGACGGCTGGAGGGTGTTCTACTACCCGGTCGCGACGGCGCTGCATCTGAAGGGAGCAACGTCGCGCAGGCAGTCATACCGGATGCTCTACGAGTTCTACCGATCAATGTGGCTTTTTCACCGCAAGCACTATGCCCCGCGCAGCAGTCGACTGCTAAACTGGGTTGTGCTGGCGGGCATCATTGCTCGCGGCGCAATTGCGATGGCCTCGAATGCCCTGCGCCCCGCGCACGCCAAACGCGTCGCCTGAGCTCATGGCGATCGGCCCCGGCTATCGCGCGGCAATCGACGAGGGACGGTGCAGAACCGGCATGGCGAAACTCGGCGCAACCGAGGCCCCCCGGCATCGGGACGCTGCCCGTCACGATCTGTTCGCCGTCATCTTCGGGCTTACCCTCTTTCTGACCGACGCGACCGCGCTCGTTCTTGCCCTGTTCTTCGCGTATCAATTCCGCGACATGGCCCGGCCCGCGAGCGGGGCGAGCCAGCCGGCTCATGAGATGTCCGTGCTGTTGATCACGGTCGCAGCCACCATTGTCCTGGGTGTCTTCATCATGAGCGGCCATTACCGACGCCAGCGCTCCGTCTCACGGATGGACCAGGCGTATCGAATTGTCATCCAGATCTCGCTCAGCCTGTTGCTGGCTATCGCTATCACCTCACTGGCTGTCGGTCGCGATTTCGTCTACTCGCGGCCGCTCGTTGTCTCCGGTTGGGTCTTCGCGATCGTGACCGTCACGGCCGGCCGCTTCATCCACACCGGCATCGTCGGAGCGCTGAGGGCGCGCGGCGTCGCCTCCGACCGGCTACTGATCGTAGGCGTCGGCCAGACCGGCCGGCTGGTGCTCGACAAGATCCGACGATCGCCACAGCTCGGCTACCAGGCGGTCGGCTTCGTCCAGCACGACCCCTTGTTCGGCGACACACAGCCTGAGATCGACGGGCTTCCGGTCCTCGGAATGACGGACAACCTGGCGCGGATCGCCGAGGAGCAAACGGCGGACGAGATCATCATCGCCCTGGCCGGCGTCCCCCACGAACAAATCCTTGAGATGGTCTACGCCGTCACCGACCTGCCCGTCTCGGTTCGTGTCTACCCTGAATCGTTCCGCCTGCTCACCAGCGACTCGATCAGCATTGGCGACCTGAACGGACTGCCGACCGTCAGCGTCCGGCGGATCGGGCTGCGCCGGTTCGACCGCGTCGTCAAGCGGGCGATGGACATCGTCGTCAGCGTGATCGCGCTGCTTCTGTTCGCGCCAGTGATGTTGCTGATTGCGTTCATCATCAAGCTGACCTCGCCCGGGCCTGTCTTCTTCGCGCAAGAGCGCGTCGGCCAGGATGGTCGGGCCTTTCAGCTCCTCAAGTTTCGGTCGATGCCGGTGGACGCCGAGAAGAACACCGGGCCGGTCTGGGCAGCGGCCGACGACCCACGACCGACTCGTTTCGGCCGCGTGTTGCGGCGCTACTCGGTCGACGAGCTGCCGCAGTTCATCAACGTGCTGCTCGGGGAGATGAGCGTGGTCGGGCCCCGGCCAGAACGACCCTACTTCGTCGAGCAGTTCTCCCAGATGATCCCCGCCTACATGGCCCGCCACCATGAAAAGTCCGGCGTCACCGGCTGGGCACAGGTAAACGGACTGCGCGGCGACACCTCGATCGAGGAACGCACCCGCTACGATCTATATTATGTCGAGAACTGGTCGATCCTGTTCGACCTGAAGATCATCGTCAAGACGATCTTCCACATCTTCCGCTCCGACGCGAACGCCTACTGACCGGCCGGCCCAAGCGCTCCGACAACGTCGGCGACGATGTCCTCGGCAGCCTCGATCCCGATTGAGAATCGCAGCAGCCCCGGGCTAACACCAATCGCGGCGAGCTGCGCGTCCGTCAGCTGCCGATAGGATGTCGACGGGTGGTGGACGACTGTCGTCATGACGCCACCAAGCGTCTCAGCGAACTGCACCAGCCGCAGGCGATCGACAGCGGCTCTCGCCGCCGAGGCGGTTCCGAGATCGACTGAGAGCATGCTCCCGAATCCACCGTGCAGCACGCGGCAGGCAACCTCGTGGGTCGGATCGGACGCCAGCCCCGGGTAATGAACACGCCGCACAGCCGGGTGTGCTTCCAGCGCCTCGGCCAGCGCTAGCGTCGTTGCGCTCGACCGGGTCATCCGGACATCGAGCGTTCGCAAACCGCGAAGGCATAGCCATGCCTCGAATGGGGCGCCAACGCCGCCAACCCGCACCGCCGCATCACGCACCGGCTCAACCAATGTGGCTGGGCCGACGACTATCCCGCCGGAGGCGTCATTGTGGCCGGCGATGAATTTCGTTGCCGAGTGGACGACAAGCGACGCGCCGTGCTCCAGCGGTCTGCAATGTAACGGCGTGGCAAACGTGTTGTCGACAATCAGCGGGACGGCCAGATCTCGCGCCAGGCCGGCAAGCGTCGGGAGGTCGCTCGCGCGCATCGTCGGGTTGGCAATCGTGTCCACCCAGAGGAGAGCCGGCCGCGGCTCGGCGGCCAACGCCGCGCGCACTGCGTCCAGATCGGCGACATCCACCCAGGTCGTCTCCACGCCAAACCGCGCCATCTCGTGATTCAGCATGCCGCGGGTGCCGCCATAGACGCGGTCGGCAGCAACGACCCGGCTGCCCGCGCGCGTCATCGCCAGCAGCACGGCGAAGATCGCGCTTGACCCGTTCGTCGTCGCCACACCTGCCTCTGCGCCCTCGAGCTCGGCAACCGCCTGCTCCAGCTCACGATGGTTCGGAACGCCGTAGCGGCCATAGATGTAGGCTGGCGCGCCGTCCTCATAGACAGCGTCGATGGTGGCGATATCGGGGTAGACCCAGGCTGTCGACTGGGCAATCGGCGGCGCCACCGACCGGGTCAGCGAGCCGGCCGCATCAGCGGTGGCGCCAACGTGAACGACTCGAGTCTGCTCGCGTTCGGGCATCGTCTCAGCACTTTCAGGTAGGCATCGGCAATCGTCAAACAGGGCTGAGTCTAGCAGGCGACGCTCTGTTGCTCGACAGGATCATGTAGGATTGCCGACCATGACTGTCCGTACCTTTGCCCGAACGCTCCGGTTCCTCCTTCCACTGGCCCTGATCGCAGGGCTTGCGGCCTGTAGTGGGCCCGATCCGTCTGGCACAGCCGAGCCACTGGCGGTCGGTTCCCCCAGCGCGACAACCGCCAGAGCGACCACCGTCACGACGACTACCGAGGCGCCGGCGGCGACCACGATAGCCGAACCATCACCGACAGCCACGCAGATCGTCGAGGCAACCGGGACGGCTATTGCGCCAACCGCAACGGCCACCACAACGCCGGGCGACCGACAGGGTCTTCTCCCATCGCACCGCATCGTCTCGTTCTACGGCCATCCAAACTCGGCGCAGATGGGGATCCTCGGCGAGTATTCGATCCCCGACCTGCACGCGAGGCTTGCGGAGCAAGGGGCAGCCTACGCGGCAGCGGATCCGGCGCACCCGGTCGTTCTGGCATTTGAGCTGATCGCGACCGTCGCGCAGCCGTGGCCGGGCGACGACGGCACCTACGTCGTGTATTCCGGCGACGAGCTGATCCAGGAGTACATCGACTACGCCACGGCCCACGACATGATCGTGATCCTCGATCTACAGATCGGCTATGACACTATCCCGCACCAGATCGAGGTTATCCGGCACTGGCTGGAGCTGCCGAACGTCCACGTCGCGCTCGACCCTGAGTTCTCGACCGCCGCGAACGAGATCGTGCCAAAGGACCGTATTCCGGGAGAGTTCATTGGCGAGGCAGATGGACGGAATATCCAGAAGGCGGTCGAGATGCTGTCGCAGATCGCGACCGACAAGCAGTTGCCCTCGAAGATTCTGATCCTGCACCAGTTCGAGTCGGAGATGATCTTTCACAAGGACGCGATCAAACCGCTGCCGGGTGTCGATATCGTCCTCGACATGGACGGTTTCGGCGGTCAGGAAGCCAAGCTGGGGAACTACACACACTTCGTCACCGATGAGTTGATCGAATTTGGCGGGATCAAGCTCTTCTATCGGCAGGACGACCCGCTCCTCACCCCCGAGCAGATCGTCGCGCTCGACCCGCCCGCGCTAGTTGTGATCTACCAGTAGGTCAC
>CALMXF010000069.1 GCA_937870985.1 uncultured Chloroflexota bacterium | reverse complement strand
GCTGGGCCTGTCGATCGTCGCCTCGATCATCGCCGCCCATGGCGGGACTGTGACGCTAGATACCGCGCCCGGCAAGGGCGCGACATTCCGCGTGTCCCTTGCCCGCTGCGCGCCTCCGGCCGGCCTGGACGCGTAGAAAGTCCGCGCCCCCTTGACAGCAAGTCATAGTCACAGGGTAGGATATGTACGTACAGCCTTGTGAAACTGGATCTGCGCGGGGTCGACCCGGAAAACGAACCTGAGACGAGGGGGCGGAGTCGATGACAGCACGACGAAGATTGATAGCGACGTTCGCCGTAGCACTGGCGTTGGGCGGAGGGCTACCGATGGCGCTCCCCGCCGCCGCCGATCTCTGGCTATCCGGCGGTGATTCCGCTGTCGTCTCCGGAACCGATGGAGAGGGGCTCAACCTCCGGGCCGCGCCGGGTCTGGACGGCGAGATCATCCTGTCGATCCCCGACGCGGCCGAACTGGACGTTGTCGATGGGCCGATGACGCTCGATGACGGCACGTCGTGGTACGACGTGCTTGTCGAGGTCGATGGCGACTGGTTGGCGGGCTGGGTCTCCGCGGACTACGTCGAGCCGGCCGGCCTGGCTGCGCATGTCTATCGGTATGTCGCGAGCGAGGGTTTCGCCTTTGCAGACAACACCATTACTCCGGGCGATTCCTCTGAGGCAGCGAGTGATGTGCCAATTGCAGTCTCGACTGACGGCCGGGGAGTGGTCATACGGAGTGAGCCGTCATCGGCAGCCGAGCAGCTCGCTGCCGTGTCAGATGGCGCCCTTGTGGATATCCTCTCGCCGAATTACATCGATGACGAGGGCGTCGCCTGGTCGTATGTTCGATACGGAGGGGTTATCGGCTATACGCTGACCTCTGGATACGAGACGGGCGACTGGCCGACGACGCCGTCCAGCGAAGCTGGCCAGGCCATCATCGACGCAGCGTTCACGCACCTGGGCATCCCCTATGTTTGGGGTGGCTCCGACCCGGACGGCTTTGACTGCTCGGGTTTCACCTGGTGGGTGTTGAGCGAGGACCTGGGCTATGGCATCCCGCGCGAAATGGAAGGACAGATGTCGACCGGCATGCCTGTCTCGCGCGCTGACCTGGAGCCGGGCGATGTTGTCTACTTTCAGAACACCTACCAGCGGGGCGTCTCCCACGTGGGCTTCTATCTGGGCGACGGCCTGTTTGTCAGCGCCACCGGGCAGCACGATGCCGTCGGCGTCAGCAGCCTGTACGACCCATACTGGGCATCGCGTTACCTGACAGCCCGTCGCGTCAACTGACACTGACGCCGCGATGCATCGTGCCGGGATCACTCTGGCCTGCGCACACACGGACGTGGGAGGGTTCTGGTCGCTCGATCGACCAGGGTTCAGCTCTCCCGTGCCGGCGCGCGGATTCTCATCAACTCTCAGCGAATACACAGGATGAACACGTATTCTCTCACCACTGCGTTGCTGACGTTCATACGCGGGAGCATCGCCTGCCCGGGGTGAAGTCAGCCTGGCCTTGCTGCCAGCCGATCGTGTTTCACAGAGGGATGATCTGATGAAGTCGATTCGCGCCAGGCTCGCGATTGTGATCGTGATCGCGATAGTCGCTGGCGCCGCCGGCGTCTGGTATCAATTCTTCCGGGACAATGCCCCGCCACCTGCCTCGTTGGAGTCCGCCGTGTCCGCGCTCGCCGCCACAGCGACGACAGTCCGCGGCGTCGCGACGATCGCAGAGCCGACTACCACCGCAGGCGCGGAAGCGACGAGCGGATCGGGGCAGGGGCTGGCCGGCGTGTGGTCGGTTGTCCCGGACGACAGGGCATTTGTCGGCTATCGAATCGGCGAGGAGCTATCCCGCGTTGGCACGACCGAGGCAGTTGGCCGGACCGCAAACGTCACCGGGTCGCTGACGATTGACGACATAAGCCTGACTGCTGCGACGCTCTCCGTCGACATGACGACGCTGACCAGCGACGAATCGCGTCGGGATCGCGCGTTGGGCGACCAGGCGCTGGAGACGCGGCGCTTTCCCACCGCGACGTTCACGCTGACAGAGCCAATTGCGCTCCCCGTGACTCTTGCCGCCGGCGAATCAACGTCGGTGACGGCGAAGGGCAAGCTGACGCTGCACGGCGTTGAGCGCGAGGTTGAGATCCCGCTCGACGTTCAGCTCAGCGGAGACACACTGGTCACAGCCGGAACACTCGACATCGCGCTGTCGGACTTTGAGATCAAGAAGCCTCGAGCGCCGGCCGTCATTTCGGTCAAGGATCATGGCACGCTCGAGCTCCAGCTGTACTTCCAGCGCGCCAGGTGATCGCCGGGGATCAGGCCGACCCGAGCTTGACCGACTGGTCCGGCTCGTAGTCGTTCCGGCTGGTCGCCGACACGGTGTTGACAACGATGTCGCCATTCGCCTTGACCGAGATCGGGAACGTCGAGAGTGGGCGTGGCGCTGGGCCGCTGGTGACGACGCCGTGTCGGTCGAATGTCGAGTTGTGGCATGGGCAGTGGAATTGCCCCTGCCCTTCCTGCCACGGCACCTTGCACCCCTGGTGCGTGCACGCCCAGTAGAGGGCGAGCGCGCCGTCCTCATTGTTGATCAGGTGGAAGTGACCGCTGTCGCTGGACGCCGGGTCAGCGCCACTCTTCGGAATATCCGCCTTCGGGACGGTCAGCTCGCCCTTATATCGCTCGTTGCCCGACTTTCGTGTCAGCAGGATCAGCCCGCCGGTCGCGGCCACGACGAGCCCCGCGCCGCCGATGATGGCATTGCGGACGAACTCGCGTCGATTCATGTTCTCCATTAGCGAAGAGGACTCCTTGTCAGGGCCGCCATTACCGTGTTGACGACGCTTACCTGTCGTCGAGTGAATGGTGGGCGGCCGGTGCGCGCGTGCTTGTTGGATACGTAGGCGATGACAATGTCATCGACAGGGTCGATCTGGAGGGTGCAGCCGGTGGCCCCGCCGTGGCCGAAGCTGGCGGTAGAGAGCAGATCTCCGGACATGCCAGTGTTGCCCTTGACCGAGAAGCCAGCGCCCCAGGGCGTGTGCTGTGCGGGAAGGTCTGGCAGCAGTGAGCCGGGCGTGTTGCCGCCGGTCTGGTCGGTCGTCATCACCCGGACGCCCGCTTCGGAGAGCACCCGCGTCTTCCCGCCGGGGGCAAAGAGCAAGCCAAAGCGCAACAGATCGCTGACCGTTGCGCTGACGCCGAAAGCTGGATGCGCCATGCCGAGCCCGTAGTCGCCGTTGTACATGTCTCCAGGCGTTCCCTCGCCCAACGGGCCGGCCACCTTCGCCAGCCGGCCGAAGATCTCGTCGCTGGGCGGGAACCAGGTGTCGCGAAGACCGGCAGGGTCCAGTACCAGCTCGCGGACAAGCTCGGGAAATGGCCGGCCGGCCGCAACAGCGGCGGCGCGCCCGGCAATTGCGTAGTTATAGTCGCTATAGGCATGCTGGCTGCCGGGCGAAAACTGGAGCGAGTAGGTGAGCGCCTCGTCGACCAGCTCGTCGAGCGGGGTCTGCGTCAGCAGCCGCTGCTCCATCTCGGGCGACTCGTAGATCAACCCCGATGTGTGGGTCAGCAGGTGTCGGAGTGTGATCGTCTCGCGGCCGTCGCCGGTGACTTCCGGCAGGATCATTCGCACCGGCATCGACAATGTCAGAACGCCACGCTCAACGAGCGCGACGACTGCCGCTGCGGTATAGACCTTCGAGATCGATGCCAGCGGCCAGACCGTCGTGCTCGTGGCCGCGACGCCCGGCCGGGCGTTTCCGGCGTGATGCTCGCCAATGGGCTCTCCGCGCCAGGCGACAGCCACTGCCGCGCCGTCCAGCTCGCCTCGCTCGATGAAGCTGTCTATCAGGTCGTATGTTTGCTGGAGCCTGCTGGTTGCGTTGTTCGTGGTCACGTCCCGCTCACTTTCCGTCAGAGTGTATCAATCCACCGCGAGACTATCGCCGCTTGGGAGCCCTCCCCGCAAGTGCCCTAGACGATCGCGGAGAGCAGCCAGAAGACGCCCATGCCGGCCAGGAGCGCCGCCCAGTATGGGCCGGCACGGCTGACAACAACCGTTGTCGCCAGCGCTCCAAGAAGCCGGCTGGAGGTTGCTCCGGGGCCATCGATCAGCCCCGGAGCGGCCAATGCCGCGAATGCCGCGACCGGAACCCAGGACAGAAACCGGTCAATGATCGGCGGAAAGCTGCGGCGCGCGAAGTAGAACCCGCCAGCGCGGGCGAGCCACGTTGCTGCGCCGATGGTAAGGATCATCAGCAAATTGTTCAACGGTCGGCTCTGGTTTCGAGTATTGTCCCGAGCAGCGCTGCCGCGCAGATTGCGACCGGGAGCGCGATCCCGCTGCTCACGAAGCTGGACAGCGCCAGCATGAGCAACGCCGCAGCGGCGGCGGTCACGAACGCTATCCGCCCACGCATGAGCGGCCGGAGCAACGCGATGAACGTCAGCGGGAAGATGAACGCAAGCCCGATTCGCTCGGGATCGGGGAGCATGGCGCCGAACATGAGCCCGGTGAGCGTGCTGAGGTTCCACACCACGTACAGGCTCAGGCCACTGCCGAGCATGAATCCGGAGATGCCACGACCCTCGCGTGCGTGACGAATCGTGAGGCCAAAGCCCTCGTCGGTGAGCATGCTGCCGGAGATCTCCGGCCGGGGACGCTCGTCGGGAGCCATCATCCGCCGGAGCACCATGCCATAGAGAAGGTGACGCAGGTTGAGCAGGATGGCAGTGAAGGTTATCGACAACGCAGCCGCACCCGATGCGGCCATGCTGACGACCGTGATCTGCGCCGCGCCCGCAAAGACCGTGAGGGAAAGGAGCTGCGTCTCGACCGCGCTGAATCCGGTCGCCCGGGCGGCGATCGTGAAGGCGACGGCGAACGGGATGACCCCGGGCCAGAGCGGGAGCGCGGCGACGAATCCGCGTGTCACGCTGCCCGCGCTCTGCTCGCCCGCCAGCCGCGGGCTCGCGCGGTGTTCGTCCGTCGTCACGATACCTCGTCTCGAAATCGTCGTCGGCCTGCCCCAATCAGGATGATGCCACACTGATATCGTTGATTCTGGGCGGTCCGGCGGCTATGTTGCCGCCTGCCGATAGCGCGCTCGCGCGTACAATCAACGCCTGAACCGCGTGAGATCTGGAGCGCGGCGCGTCGAAACCAGACAGGTGATCCGCATCGGAACGCTCGATCTCCCGACTTTGAGACGGCCACGGTCATCATTCGTGGCGGCGCTGGCGTGCGTCGCGCTCATATGGCTGGCGTCGGCAATCAGCCCACCACCAGTGGCCGCCCATGCTGCGCTCTTGCGTAGCGATCCTGAGGCCGGCGCAAGCCTTGCCGAACCGCCCACCTCGATTGTTCTCTGGTTCAGCGAGCCTGTTGAGCTGCGCTACAGCACGCTGACAGTCCTGCGGCAGGATGGCTCTGTCGTCCCGACCGGTAGCCTGGCGTCGGTCGGCACGCCAGATGAGCCGGGGCTGACCGCGGAGCTGCGCGGCAACCTTGCGCGTGGAAGCTATACGGTCGTCTACTCCGTCCTCTCGGCAGTCGACGGACACGTCTCGGGCGGATTCTTCAGCTTCACCATCGGCGACGCGTTGATGCCTAGCCTCGAGCAAGAGACGGCGCTCGCCAGCCTGGCTTCGTCGAGCGCGGTGGCGCCAGTGGCGCTATCCAGCGGAGTCCGGTGGATGAACCTCCTGGCTCAGGGTGTGCTGGCCGGGATGCTCTTCTTCCTCGTCGTGGTCCTCCTGCCGGTGGCCGGCCGGTCAGGCGCTTCCGGTGTCCCCGCGCGCCATTTCCGTCGGCTGGCGCTGATCGCGGTGATCCTGCTACTTGTTGGCCATCTGGCGTCGGCTGTTATCCAGGCGATGAACGCGTCACGCTCGACATCTCCGCGCGATGTCATCGATGTGCTGCCGTCGATCCTTGGGAAGACACGGTTCGGTGGCGTGTGGCTGGCGCGCGGAGTACTGCTGGAAGCGTGGGCGGTCGTTGCCTGGGCGCTGTTGCGCGGCGCGCGATTGCCCGCCTGGCATGGCAGAGGACGCCTGCTCTGGAGCATCGGTCTGTTGGTCTCGGCGCTCGTGCTGTTGACTACCTCGCTCGGTAGCCACGCGGCGACCCGTGGCAGCGCCACCAGCTGGCCGGTGCTGACCGATTGGCTGCATCTGATCGTCACCAGTATCTGGATCGGCGGACTCGCGGGCTTGCTCCTTGCGCTCGAAATTGCGCCGACCAGCGATGCTCGGCATGGCCTCGTTGCGCGGTTTTCCAGGCTGGCGCTGGTTGCGGTTCTCGGGATCATCGCGACCGGTGTTGTCTCGGCCTGGGTCGAGGCATTTAGCTGGGACGGGCTGGTGTCGACCGATTACGGCGCCTGGCTGATAGTCAAGCTCGTTCTGGTGGCTGGAGCCCTTGGCTTCGGGGGGCACCACTTGCTCAACGTCCGTCCGCGCCTCGACGTGGCTTCGCCTGACGGTGAGATCGGCGTCCCAGCACGATTCCGGCGCACTCTCCGGCTCGAGCTCCTTCTTCTGACCGGTGTCGTGCTGGTTACTGGCGTTCTGACTGGGACGCCCCCAGCCCGTGACTTGCTTCAGCGTGTTGACATCCTTGGCTCGACCCGACTGACTGGCGGAGCATCGATCACGCTCCGAGTCTCCCCGCCCGAGGTTGGCGCGAACCAGTACTCCGTCATCGTCGCGCCGAGCGATCCCGACACGTTTGGTGAGGTCCAGCGAGTGTATCTGCGTTTCACGCCGCTCGCGGTCGATCCGCCGGCCGGCGCTGAAGAGCTGGCCGGAAGCCAGCGTATCCAGCTTCGCCAGGCCAGCCCGGGTGACGCATCGACGTTCATCGGAAGCGGCTCCTTCATCACGCTCGATGGGGACTGGGATGCGACGGTCGTGATCCGACGAGCTGGCGTTGCCCAGGATCTCGAGGCGTCATTCGGGATCACGGCTCGTGATGGCAAGCTCCTCTGGACCGGCATCCCGGAGCCCGTCGCGAGCCGCAGCAACGCGGCGATCGCGCTCGGGGGGGTATGGTTGGCGGCGGCGGCGATTCTGGTCGTTGGCGCCTGGCGGTTTCGACGTCAGCGGCTCTCGCTCACTTACGGCTTGATCGGGCTTGCCGCCGTGGCAATTGTGCTTGGCTCCTTCTTGATTGCGCTCGGGAGTGGGCTGATCGCGACCTGACGTTCGCCGCGCCGGGCTGGAGTTGTGGCAGTCCCGCGTGCTACATTGTTGTCACCGGGTGGAGCATCGACTCTGGCTCACCGTCGGCGCTGGCTGTGAAGAGGTGGATAATGCGGCGGCTGCTCGCCTGGGTGGAGGGTCAGTCGACGGAACGGGTGCTCATTGCCTGCGTGGTCGCCGTCGTCCTCATCGGTATCGCCGATGCCTCGACGGACCCCGATTATCTCCTCACGATCGTCTATATCATTCCCATCTCGCTGTCGGCCTGGCGAGCCGGGTGGCAACGAGCCTGGGGCATCACGGCTCTTGCGGTTGTGACATTGCTGATCGTGGATACCCTGAATCCTCAGGACGGCGCACTGACGCCAGCAGTGCTCTGGAATCAGCTTAGCCGGTTGGCGGTCGTTGTCTTCATCGTGATTCTGATCAACGGCCTGCGCGAGGCGCGGCAGCGCGCCGAGCTGATGGCGAGGACGGATATCCTGACCGGAATCTCGAATCTGTTTGCCTTTCGGGAGGTCAGCGCGCGCCACCTCGAGCACGCGCAACGCAATGGCCAGCCACTAACGCTGCTCTTCCTGGACATCGACGACTTCAAGATCGTTAACGACTTCGGCGGCCATTCAGCCGGCGACGAGGTGTTGCGCCGAATCGCGAGGGAGCTCAGCTTCGCCGCCCGGCAGGATGATTTCGTTGCCCGAGTTGGCGGCGATGAGTTCGTCGTGCTACTGCCGCGGACAGATGCTGCCCAGGCAGCCGACGTGATCAACCGGATCACCAGCCGGCTAGCCACGATCAGCCGCCCCGATGGATCGCAACTGACCTGCAGCCTGGGAATGGCCACGCATGCGCCGGCCCTGGCAACGATCGATAAGATCATGCAGGAGGCCGATAACGCGATGTACTTCATGAAGGCGCATCGACTCCCACTGGAGGAGCAGCGCGTCGATCCGCATGGCAGGTCGTTGCGACTGCTTGCCTCGGCGGAAGACAACCCAGTCGATGCGTCCGCATTCGGGACGGACTCCTGAAGCCCAACGAACGGCGCGATCTGCGGGCGAGTCTGCCCATCTGCATCGACGAGTAACACCGGGGCTTCAATCTTGCGACACGTTGCGAACATGCCATCCAGTGGCGTCGGCATCGGCGCGCGGGATTCCTGCAGGCATTTCCGGATTGTTGAAAGGGGGCTCCGTGGTTACTCCCTCCCGGATCTGGTGCTATCTGCTGGTCGTCCTCGGGATGTTGATCGGCGGGTTCTTGTTGACGGGTTGCGGCTGGCGCTCGGAGCTTGTTGAAGAGACCCCGACTGCTGGCAACGCCCTGAAAATCGAGATGTCGGATACCAGAATAACGCCAGACCATCTCTCGGCGCAAAAGGGCGATGTGACCTTCGAGGTCACGAATAACGGCGCCAAACCCCACAATCTGACGGTGAAGATGGGCCCGGACGAGCATCAGTCGCCGGAGATCGCGCCCGGTGCGACGGCGACCTGGACGCTGCATTTTCCGCGCACCGGCCAGTTCGCGATCTACTCAAGCCTGGGCAACGATCACGAAGCCGGAATGGAAGCCGTTGTTCTGATCGAGACCGACTGAGCACAATCTGATACGGCAATGGCATGTTCTACTCCCTCCTGTTGCGCTTCCGAGACACTGGTCGGGCGATGATGCGCGCAGGAGGGAGGCACGACAGTGAACGACAAATCCCGACTTCCCAAAGACGGACCCAGTCAGCGCTTATCGGTTGCTTATGGGTTGATCTTCGGCGCCGCGCTCGGTCTCCTCGTGGGCATCGTCTTCGAGCTTAATCTGGCGCTGGGCATCGCGTTTGGCGCTGGACTCGGCCTCGTGGTGGGTATTGTCGCGGACGGGCTCCGGCGTCAGTAGCCGGGTGGGCGGCGAAAGGCAACCTCCGGATTTGTCGCCGCCATCGACTGCGCAATACCCAGCAGGCGTGACTCGCTCCAGCGCGCGCCGACGAGCTGGACGCCGATCGGGAGCCCTTCGGGGCTTGAGCCGGCCGGTAGCGTCACGACCGGATGTCCAGTGAGGTTGAACGGTCGACAATAGCCGGCCAGCAGGTCGTAGCTCGCGGATTCGCCATCCAGCGGCACATCGCCGCCGCGCGCCCGATGCTCGAATGCCGGGATCATCATCACCGGGCAGATCAGCGCGTCAACCGTCGCGAAGTATCGCTCCCACGTCGCGATGATCTCGTCGCGGCGCTGGAGTATGCGGAAGTAGTCCTCTGCGCTTGGCGGGCCGCCGGCCGGCGGCTCGATGAGCATCCGCACGATCGAACGCAGCGCTGCTCGTGTTGTGAGCAGCTCTTCGAAGTCGATTTCCGGCAGTCGCGCCTCGACGCGTGCGCCGTGCCGTTCCAATGACGCTGCCAGGCGTTCGATCGTCGCGCGAGTCGCCGCG
>CALMXF010000068.1 GCA_937870985.1 uncultured Chloroflexota bacterium | reverse complement strand
GGCACTTGCGTTCGAACGCGTCGTCGTCCAGCCCAACGAGCCGAACCTCGCGGGCAACGCCGGACGCCAGCCGCGGGGTGATCGCGCGCCGGTCCAGCGCATAGGGCAGGTCGGCATACGCCCAGACTCGTACCCCCCGTGCAGCCAGCCGGCGGCCGGCACGAAGGACGATCTGGTGATCGACATGATGGCCAATCGCGAGCGGGACGACCAGTTCCTCGGGATCGTGGGCCAACAATGCCTCGACGATCCGGTCGATCGTCGGCATGTCCTCGTCGAGCAGCCTCCCGAATAGCGCCTCGTCCGAGTCGTATCGCGGGTCGCGATAGATCGCATCGAGCTCGTCGAGCCATATCGGCGTGACCTGATCACCGAGCGCCGCGGCGGCGCAACGATCCTCATCCTGGCGTTGACTGGCGATCGTGTTCGTTTCCAGACCCCAGCGCTCATGCTGCGATCGGGCGAAGGCGCCCACTCCTCCCTGCGGCTGGCCGGCGAAGACTGTGACAATCTGGGCCCCGTCGTCTCGCGCCGCGATCGCGACAGCGCCTCCGCATGAGAGTGCGACATCGTCAGGATGCGGGGCGACGAACAGGCGGCGCATATCAGGCTGTCCCGCGGACGCGGGCGTCGCCAACGCGGCGGGTAACGCGCTGCTGGTCGAAGTATTCGAGCACAGCCTGGGCGTACTTGCGGCTTGTTCCGAAGACATCACGGAACTCCGCCAGCGTGATGCTTTCACGCTCGTCGATAATCTCGCGGACCTGTCGTTCGATCTGCGCCAACTCATCCACACCGTAGACGACCCCGTCGGCGATCCGGACGACCTGTCCGAGTTCCGCCATCGCCGCGAGCAGGTCGGGATCGACTCCGAATGCGTCGGGCGCGGGCGGGGACACTGGCTCGGCAGCCAGCGCTGCCAGGTAAGCGCCCGCTCGCCGCTGCTGATCCTGCGAGAGCGCGATCTGATGGTCGGGTAGCGCGATCAGGCTCCCGAGGTCAGCGATCGAGAACTCGGCTGCCAACGATTGCAGCAGCGCATCGGCGGCTCGGCCACGGATCGTGATGCGGCTCTTGATCTCCTCTCGGGGCATGCCCCGTCGGAGCGGCCATCGACGGTGATAATCGCGTAGCAGATTGACGATCGACAAGCGCTCGGATTCCAACCGATCGCGTCGGATAATCAGGCGGTTTGGCGCGAGTGGAACATCGTCCCCCGGGCCCAGCGGCGCGACGAGATCATCGACAGAAGCCACCGACGATCGAGCGGAATCGAGGTCGATCGAAAGCCGTTCTGCCAGAGTCCGCAGCTCGATCGGCCCGTCGGCCAGTAGTTGAACGAGTCGTTCCTCGGTGGTGCCGGTCGACCGTGTTTCGAGATTCTGCAGCACGTCGTTCCGAAATCGCCGATGACGACGGGGCTGCGTGTCGACAATCCGGCCTCCGCCCAGCGTCTGGCTAGGCGATGCGCGACGGATGATGAAGTGATCGCCGGCCACCGCCGCAATCGGTTGGTCGAGGCGGATCTGGACCCAGCCATCGGCCCCTGGTGACAGGTGTTCTGTGTCCAATAGAGTCAGATGACCCGATGATTCGGCCGCGCCAACGAACACGTCGATTGGTTCGTTCTGCTCCAGCGGAGCTGGTGCGTCCGCGACGACCCGCAATCGCGCGTCGAGGAGCGCGGTCGGTCGCAACCAGCCGGGGGTCGTCAACACATCACCGCGATGGACGGCTTCGCGATCGACCCCGGTCAGATTGACCGCTGTGCGCGAGCCGGGTAGCGCGCGGTTTGTCTTCCGTCCGTGGCTCTGGAGGCCGCGGATACGGCTCCGAATCCCACCCGGCGCAAGCTCGATTTCCTGGCCGACCTCAAGCGGACCGCCGCTGAGGGTCCCGGTTACGACCGTCCCGAAGCCAGCGACAGTGAACGCTCGATCGACCGGGAGCCGCGGACGCCCGGCCGTCGATCTGACCGGCAGCGCCGAGGCGAGCTGGTCGATCTGGGCGATCAGGTTATCCAGACCGGCTCGTGAGAGTGAATCCACCGCCACGATCGGCGCGTCCGCGAGCGAGGCGCCGGCAAGTCGTTCGCGTGTTTCCTCTGTAACCAGCTCCAGCCACTCTGCATCGACAAGATCGCGCTTCGTCAGCACGACGATGCCGTGTTGGATGTCGAGCAGGTCCAGGATGGCGAGGTGCTCTGCGGTCTGCGGCATCGGTCCTTCGTCTGCGGCGATCACGAGGAGCGCAAGGTCAATCCCGCCGACGCCGGCGAGCATATTCTTGATAAAGCGCTCGTGTCCGGGCACGTCGATGACGCTGAGCGACAGCCCTCCGGGTAGACCCAGCCACGCGAACCCCAGGTCTATCGTCATCTCCCGCTCGCGCTCCTCACGGAGCCGGTCTGGATCGATGCCAGTCAACGCGCGGACGAGGCTCGATTTCCCATGGTCGACGTGTCCAGCCGTCCCGGCAACGACTGTCGATGCCGAAAGCGACGTGGTATTGCTATGGTTGGTTGTTGATGCCATCTGGTTCAACCCTGATGCGTTCTGTGAGGCCGGCCCGCAGTATAGCAACGCATCCCGCCGCTTCCACGTTGCTACGATTGAGCTGGCTAGTCCGGGCCGCTATCGAGGAGCCCCGCGTGACCGCAGAAACAGGCCGCCCTATCCGCCCGTGGATTGGCGATCCTCCACGCACCGATCCCCCAGAGCATGTCGGTTATGTCGAGTTATCGCGAGAACGGTTGCGGATGGGCCCGATGACCGTCGTGGGCTTTGTGCTCATTCCTGTGTGGTGGTATGTCATCGCGACGCTCGTTATGCTGGCCGGCGGCTCGAAGAGCCTGAGCTTTGCGATCGACGGACGGTCGCTCGTGTTCGGGTTGCTGATTGCGCTCGTTGCGGTTCCCGTTATCCACGAGCTGATCCACGGTGTTGCGGGCAAGCTGGTGGGTGTCAAGCCAGCGTACGGGGTTGGACCAGGGTTCGCATACACGACGTTTCGCGAGCCCCTCGGCAAGTGGCAATACCTTGCCGTCGGGCTGGCCCCGCTCGTTGTCCTCACGATTCTGTCGGTGATCGTCGCGGCGCGATTTGAATCGGCTGCGATCGGCGCGATCTTTTTCGCGGTCATCAACGCGGCCGGCGCGATCGGTGATATCTGGATGAGTTGGCGGATCGTTCGCGCGCCGCGCGGGGCGATCTTCTACGATCTTGCCGACGGCTTTGCCGTCCTCATTCCCGACCCGTCCACCCGCGCCCGATAGCCCTCCGCGTCAGTCAGCGGCCAGTGCCGCAATCCGCGCGACGCGCGGCTCTGGAGCCAGGAGCTCGGCGATCGCCAGTGCCCGCGCGACAATGCGTTCGAGCACGTCTGGCGCGATCGACTGCTGGGCGTCGCAGAGCGCGTCATCAGGCGAAGGATGCACCTCGACGATCAGACCCTGCGCCCCTGCCGCTATTCCTGCCAGCGCCATTGGCTCGACCAGCTGACGCAGGCCTGTGCCATGGCTGGGGTCGACGACGACCGGCAGATGGGTCAACTGCCGCGCGAGTGGCACGGCGTTCAAGTCGAGCGTGAATCGGGTGGCGGTGTCGAAGCTGCGGATGCCACGCTCGCAGAGGACAACCTGATCGTTGCCGCCGGCCAGAAGGTACTCGGCTGACATCAGCCATTCCTCAACGGTCGCCGAAAAGCCGCGCTTGAGCAGGATCGGCTTGCCAGCAGTCGCCGCACGGCGCAGCAGCGGGAAGTTGGCCATATTGCGCGAGCCAATCTGAAGCATGTCGGCATAATGGGAAACGAGGTCGACCTGGTCCGGCTCCATCACTTCAGTGACGACCGGCAGCCCGGTAACGTCGCGCGCCAGGGCCAGAATCTGGAGGCCTTCCTCGCCCAGTCCCTGGAAGGAGTAGGGGGAGGTGCGCGGCTTGAACGCCCCGCCACGCAGCATGTGTGCGCCGGCCGCCTTGACCGCGTGGGCTGCCTCGAGCATCTGGTCGCGTCCCTCGATGACACAAGGGCCGGCCATGATGACCGTCTCGCTCCCGCCGACGACGACATCGCCGATGTGAACCCGGGTGCCATCGGGTCGTGCTTCACGCTGGGCGAGCATGTATGGCCGTGTCGCCGGCGTGACCGCGGCGACGCCGGCCAGCATTGCGATTTCGTCGCGCAGCTGTGGTGTCATCGTCCGCCCGGAGACACCGATGACGGTGTTGCCGCCGCGCCCGAGCACGTGCGTCTGAAAGCCGCGCTCCTGGACCATCCTGACGATCTGCCGTTGCTGGTCGAGGTCGCCTTCGGCGTTCATCGTAATGATCATGTCTTCCCCGGTCCTTCCCTCGTTGCCACCCAACTCATCGCAAATCCGAGCAACAAAAAAGCAGAGGTATTGCCTCTGCTCCTCCGACGCCCCTGGTATGTGCTAGACGGTTATCTGCTCAACCCCGAATAGCCCACCAGCGACGCCGGAGGGGTAAAGTAAAAGTAGAACCACCAGTATGATGGCTGCTGCTCTACCAGGCTATTCGAGTGATCACTGATCGTCTGCTCCATAGTAGAGCCATGGTACGAGCCGATGTTGGAGATGTCAAGGACGAATTTCCGCGTGCCATTATCCGACCGTGTTCACATGCTATACAGGCGGTTGAATCGGGACGCACGTCGCACAACAGGGGAGCCGGGATGAGCCAGAAAACGGATTCGCGCGGGTTCGGGCCTCTGCGCGGGGTTCGGGTACTCGACCTCGGGACAATGATCGCCGCCCCATATGCCGCGTCGATGTTGGCCGACTTCGGCGCGGAGGTCATCAAGGTCGAGATGCCCGGCGCGGGTGATCCCAGCCGCGACCTCCTGCCGCAAGTTGAAGGCTACTCGGTTCGCTGGGGTAGCTTCAGCCGCAATAAGAAATGCGTCACGATCAATCTCAAGTCGCCCGCCGGCCGCGACCTCTTTCTCGATCTCGCTCGCCAGGCCGATATGATCGTCGAGAACTTCCGCCCCGGCACGCTTGACCGGCTTGGCCTCGACTACGAGACGCTCAAACAGGCAAACCCGCGCATCATCGTCGTCCATATCTCCGGGTACGGACAGACTGGCCCGAATCGGGAGCTGGCAGGCTTCGGGACGCCAGCCACCGCGTTCAGCGGTGTCACCTATCTGACCGGCTACCCCGACCGGCCGCCGGTTAGTCCGCCGTTCTCGCTCGCAGACTACGTCGCCGGCCTGACTGGCGCATTCGCCGGGTTGATGGCGCTCTACTACCGCGACACCAGCGGGGATGACGAGGGCCAGGAGGTGGATGTCTCGCTCTACGAGCCCCTCTTCCGGATGCTCGAGGCGCTTGTTGCCGAGTTCGACAGGTTGGGCGCGGTCCGCGAGCGGACTCCCTTCGTGGCAGCCGGCGCCAGCCCGGCAGGGACGTATCGGACGGCGGACGGCAAGTGGGCTGTGCTGGTCTGCAGCACTCAGCGAACCTGGGAGCGGCTCCCGGCGGCAATCGGCCGGCCGGAGCTGCTGGATGATCCTCGCTTCGCGACGAACGCCGATCGTGTCGCGCACGATGACGCCCTTGACGCGCTATTGGTGAGCTGGTTCGGAGAGCGGACCTACGATGAGGCAAAAACGCGGCTCGACGTTGCTGGATGTCCGGTAAGCCTCGTCTACTCGATTGCCGACATCTTTGCCGATGAGCACTACCACGAGCGCGAAAGTATCGTGGAGGTTCAACACCCGACGGTCGGGACGCTGAAGATGCCGGGCATTATTCCGAAGCTCTCACGCACGCCTGGTCGGGTTGTGTTCCCAGGTCCGGCGCTGGGCGAACACAATCGCGATGTGTTCGGCGGGTTGCTGGGCCTGGATGACGAACAGATTCGCGCTCTTTCCGACGACGGAGCGATCTAGTCGTCGACTGGGATTTGACATACCACCATCGGCGCTGCTACCATCCTCGGCAATCGAATAGCCGAACGACGACGAACGGAACGAGTACGCGCCCGAGCACGGGTCAGCGAGCCGGCAGGTGGTGAGAGGCCGGCGCCGCAGCAGGCGTGGAATGGATCCGGGAGTTGCGCTCCGAACAGGCCAACGGCCTCAGTAGGCGGCGCCGGAGGGCTCCACCGTTACCCAGGAGCTGGATATCGGACGTGTGATGCGTCCCGTATCTGACAAGGAGGGCCGTCTCGCGAGGGACGAGCCAATCCGGGTGGTACCGCGGAGCGCGCCAGACGCCTTCGTCCCGAGACAGGGACGAGGGTTTTTTGTTGTCCCCGGAATACCGGGGGCAGTACTGGACGGACGAGCGCATCGTGTTTTCTGGAGTCAATCAGGCGAACCTGATACGGCCGGCCACGGTCGCGGAATGGAGCCGGGCAAGCTGGCGTCGCTGAACTGCGCCAGACACACCGTGCTGCGAAAGTTCGCTGTTATCGAAGGGCCGGATTCCACGATGATCGATACAACCGCTGTTCCCGACAGTGCCACCAGGTCCACCGAGTCCCACCGCTATTCGCTGAGCCTCGACGATGTCATTGCCCTCCGCGAACAGGGCAATGTGATCCCCATCTATCGTGAGATCATGGCCGACCTTGAGACGCCCGTGTCCGCGTATCTAAAGGTGGCCGAGGGACCGCACTCCTTTCTTCTGGAGAGTGTCGAGGGCGGCACGACCCTGGCCCGTTACTCGTTCCTTGGTAGTGACCCATATCTCGTTGTGCGGCTCGAGGATGGCATCGCGAACGTCAACCAGGGCGGCTACAAGCAGTCTGTCCCCTACGACGACCCACTCGTCGCACTCCAGCAGTTTCTGGCGCCGTATCGGGCGGTGAATGTCGAGGGTCTGCCACGCTTTCTGGGCGGCGCAGTCGGATACCTGTCATACGAGGCCGTGCGCTACTTCGAGGATCTGCTGGTTGCGCCGGATAACCCGAATCCGTTCCCGGACGGCGTGTTCATCTTCGTCGACACAATGCTCGTCTTCGATCACCTGGAGCGAAAGATCAAGGTCGTCTCCCACGTCCACGTCGACGATGACACGCCGATCGAGCGGTCCTACGACGAAGCGACCGAGCGGATTGAGCGTCTGGCCGGCCGGCTGGAGCGTGGCGTCACCGTCGTCCCGACTGGCGACCGCCCGCTGCCGGACACAAGCGTCCGCGATCGGGCGCGGCACAACATGGGCCGCGAGACGTACAACACGATGATCGACCGGGCGAAGGAGTACATTCAGGCCGGCGACATCTTCCAGGTTGTCCTCTCCCAGCGTATCGAGATTGAGACTGGCATCCATCCCTTCACCCTCTACCGGGCGTTGCGGACGGTGAACCCGTCGCCGTTCATGTTCTACCTGCAGCTTGGGGACGAGCAGATCGTCGGCGCTTCTCCGGAGGCACTGATCCGGCTCGATGGCCGGACGTTGACGACCCACCCGATCGCCGGTACCCGGCGGCGCGGACAGGACGATGCCGAGGATCTGCGACTCGAAGCCGAGCTGCTGGCTGACGAGAAGGAACGGGCCGAGCATGTGATGCTGGTCGACCTTGCGCGCAACGACATCGGCCGAGTCGCGACGCCGGGGACGGTCGAGGTTCCTGTGCTGCTGACGACCGAGCGCTTCTCTCACGTCATCCATCTGGTCAGTCATGTCACTGGCGAGATCCGCGCCGACCTGAGCGCGGTCGATGCCCTTCGCGCCTGCTTCCCGGCTGGGACAGTGTCGGGCGCGCCGAAGATCCGGGCGATGCAGATCATTGCCGAGCTGGAGCGCGACCGGCGCGGGTTCTACTCCGGCTGCGTCGGCTACCTCGCCTACTCCGGGAACATGGACATGGCCCTTGCGTTGCGGACGGTCGCCATTCGTGATGGAACAGTCATCATGCAGGCCGGCGGCGGGATCGTCTACGACTCGACCGCCGACTTCGAGTACCAGGAGACGTTGAACAAGATGGGCGCCGGGCTGCGGGCGATCGAGGTCGCCGAGGAGATCGAGCGCGGCGCGCGCAGAGCGGGGGCACGAGCATGATCGTCCTTATCGATAACTACGACTCGTTCACCTACAACCTCTATCAGTACCTGTGCGAGTTGGGTGCCGAAGTCGAGGTCGTCCGGAACGACCGCGCGAGCGTCCACGACATCCGGATGATGCAGCCGGAGCGGCTGATCATCTCCCCGGGGCCATGCACTCCGCAGGAAGCCGGCATTTCGGTGCCGCTGATCCAGGAGATGGCCGGCCAGACGCCGATCCTCGGCGTCTGCCTCGGTCACCAGGCGATTGGCGCGGCCTTCGGCGGCGAGGTGGTCCGTGCAACGACCGTCATGCACGGCAAGACGAGCCAGATCGAGCACAACGGCCGCGATATCTTCGCAGGCCTGCCGAACCCGTTCACCGCGACCCGCTATCACTCTCTGATCGTTGCCGAAGACTCGTTGCCGGCCACCCTGGAGATAACGGCGAGGTCCGAGGACGGCACGATCATGGGTCTGCGCCATCGCGAGTGCGCGGTCTATGGAGTCCAGTTTCACCCCGAGTCGATCCTGACAACCGGCGGACACCGATTGTTGGCGAACTTCCTCGGGCACGAGCAGCCCGCCGTCACCGAGCGAGCACTCGTCCACGGTTACTGATCGGAAGGACGACTCATGCTCAAGCCGTATATCCAGGCAGTTGTCGAGGGTGAGCAGCTCAGCCGTGAGCGGGCTGTCCAGGCGATGGAGATCATCATGAACGGCGAGGCGTCGCCCTCGCAGATCGGCGCATTCCTCACCGCGCTGCGGATCCGCGGGGAGACGGACGAGGAACTGGTTGGCTTCGCCACCGTGATGCGCGCGAAGTCCCGCCGTGTCCGGCTGCGCACCGATGAGCCGGTGCTTGATGTTGTCGGAACCGGCGGGGACGGGGCTAATACGTTCAACATATCGACAACGGCGGCGTTCGTTGTTGCTGGCGCTGGAGCACGGGTCGCGAAGCACGGCAACCGCGCCGCAACCAGCCGGTGCGGCTCGGCCGACGTTCTCGAAGGGCTCGGCGTGCGGATCGAGCTTGCGCCGGAGCAGGTGGCCGAGTGTGTCGATCGCATCGGCATCGGCTTCATGTACGCCCCGACCTTCCACCCCGCCATGCGGTTTGCCGGCCCCGTGCGGCGCGAGATCGGGATCCGCACCGTCTTCAACCTGCTCGGGCCGATCACAAATCCGGCCGGCGCAACGCATCAGGTCGTCGGCGTGCCGAGCGACGGGGATGTGACGCGCATCGCACGGGTGCTGGGGCTGCTCGGCTCGCGGCATGCGCTGGT
The DNA here is from genome assembly GCA_937870985.1 of uncultured Chloroflexota bacterium. Taxonomy (GTDB): domain Bacteria; phylum Chloroflexota; class Chloroflexia; order Thermomicrobiales; family CFX8; genus JAMLIA01. The sequence continues at coordinate 8,880 of CALMXF010000068.1, read as the reverse complement.
CGTCCACGCTCACGAGGGGATGGATGAGCTGGGCGTGGCCGGGCCGACCAGCGTCGCCGAGATGGTCATGCGTGAGAGTGCCTGGTTGACCCTCTACGAGATTACCCCGGAGCAGTTTGGGTTGACTCGCCATGGGCGCGAGGAGGTGCGAGGCGGCAGTGTCTCAGACAATGTGCGGATCACCCAGCGTGTGTTGACCGGCGAGCAAGGGGCAACGCGGGCGATCACGCTGCTCAACGCTGCCGCCGCGCTCTACGCCGCCGATATGGCCGGCAGCATTCAGGAGGGTATTGACCTTGCCGCCTATTCGATCGATAGCGGCGCAGCGCGCGAGAAGCTTGACCAACTGGTTGCCCTGACGGTCCGGATGACTGCTGGCGAGACGGTGGCGGCCTGAGATGAGCACGAGAGCGATCGAAGGAACCTACCTGCGCGAGATCCTGGCGAATACTGCGAACGAGGTCTCGGCGCGAATCGCGAGAGTACCGCTGGCTCAGATCGACGCGGCAGCACGCGTAATGCCGCCGGCGGTCGACATGACCGCGCGGCTCCGGAGTGACCGCGTCACGGTTCTCGCGGAGTTCAAGCGCGCGTCGCCGTCGAAAGGCGCGATTGCCGCTTCGGCCGATCCGGAGAACGTAGCCAACGCGTACCTTGACGGTGGCGCGGCGGCAATCTCGGTCCTTACCGACGAGCGGTTCTTCCGCGGCTCTCTCGACGACTTGCGCAAGATCGCAACGCTGGCTCACGCCACGGAGCTGCCAGCCGCAGTGCTCCGCAAGGACTTTGTCATCGACCGATATCAGATCGCCGAAGCGCGGGAGGCTGGGGCGGACTGTGTCCTGCTGATTGTCGCGGCGCTCGACGACGGTGAGCTCGCCGAGCTGTTCGGCATCGCACGAGACTACGGCGTGCAGGCGCTGGTCGAGGTTCACGACGAGGATGAGCTGGAGCGCGCGCTGGGTATCGGCGCGACACTGGTTGGGATCAACAGCCGCGATCTGCGGTCGTTTCGGGTAGATCTGGCGACGATAGAACGTATCGCAGCGCGCGTCCCACCGGAAGTCACACTGGTCGGAGAGAGCGGCATCCGGACGCGGGAGGATGTGATCCGACTGGAGCGGGCCGGCGTCCATGCCATCCTCGTCGGTGAGACGTTGATGCGTTCCGCGGACCCTGCCGCGGCGATTCGGGATCTCGTCGGATGACGCTGGTGAAGATCTGTGGCATCAGCGACCCGGCTCATGCGACGGCCGCCGTAGAGGCCGGCGCGGACTTCGTCGGGTTGGTCTTCTACCCGCCGAGCAGCCGCTATGTGACGACCGACCGGGCACGCGAAGTGGCCGCGGCGCTGGACGGGAGTCGGACACGGCTGGTCGGGTTGTTTGTGAATGAGACGTCCGAAACGATCAACCGCACAGTCAATGCTGTCGGTCTCGATCTCGTTCAGCTGGCCGGAGTTGAGAACCCGCAGGACGCTGGCGGTATCGACCGGCCGGTCATCGCGACCATCCGGGCCGATTCATCCGGTCGCGTCGATGAGGAGCGACGGTTCCTCGCCTGGACCTCGGGAACGGCACAACCGTTCGCGATCCTGCTGGATGCCCACGTCCCCGGGATGTACGGCGGCACCGGGACTGTCGCTGATTGGTTCGTCGCCGCCGAGTTCGCCCGGAGATACCCGGTTGTGCTGGCCGGCGGGCTGACCCCCGCGACGGTTGGCCCGGCGATCCACCGTGTCCATCCGTTCGGGGTGGACGTCTCCAGCGGCGTCGAAACGCAGGGCCATAAGGACATAGAGAAGATTCGCGCGTTCATCGCCGCCGTCCGGCAGGCGGACGCGGACCCGATATCGAGTGTGACGGCATCGATCGATGTACCCGCTGGGCGGGGGAGGTAAGAAATGGCGACCACGACGCGACAACATCCGCCGGCTGCGAGCTTGCCCGACCGATTTGGCCGCTTTGGTGAGTTTGGCGGAACCTACGCGCCGGAGACGTTGATGCCGGCGATTCATGAGCTGGCGGCGGCCTGGGACGAGGTGTCCGCCGACCCGGAATTCCAGCGCGAGCTTACCCACCTGCACCGCACCTATATCGGCCGGCCGACTGCGTTGACCTACGCCGGAAACCTGACCGCGCGTTGGGGCGGCGCGCAGGTGTACCTGAAGCGTGAGGATCTGGCCCACACCGGCGCGCACAAGATCAACAACGCCATCGGGCAGGCGCTACTCGCACAGCGCATGGGCAAGAAGCGAATCATCGCCGAGACGGGGGCTGGTCAGCATGGGGTCGCCTCGGCTACCGCCTGTGCACTGCTCGGCCTCGACTGCATCGTCTATATGGGCGAGGTCGATATCCAGCGCCAGTCGCTGAACGTATTCCGCATGAAGCTCCTCGGCGCCGAGGTGCGTCCGGTTTCCAGCGGATCCCGGACGCTGAAAGATGCGCTGAACGAGGCGATCCGCGACTGGGTGACGAATGTTGAGACGACCTACTACCTGCTCGGCACGGCCGCCGGCATGCACCCCTACCCACGGATCGTTCGCGATCTGCAGGCGGTCATCGGGCGTGAGGCCAAGGCGCAGATCCTCGATGTAACCGGCAAGCTGCCGGCCGCCATCGTCGCTTGCATCGGCGGCGGCTCGAATGCGATTGGTATCTTCCACCCGTTCGCCGACGATGACGAGGTCGCTCTGGTCGGAGCTGAGGCGGGTGGCTACGGAGTGGCCTCCGGCAAGCATGCCGCAAGCATCACCGCTGGCAAGGTCGGCGTCCTCCACGGGTCGAAGTCGTACCTGTTGCAGGACGAGCACGGTCAGGTTGCGGAGGCGCACTCGATTTCGGCCGGCCTCGACTATCCGGGCGTTGGGCCGGAATTGTCGTATCTGCACTCGATTGGGCGTCTGGAGACGGCCGCCGTCACCGACGATGAGGCGCTTGAGGGGCTCCAGCTTCTCTGTCGGACTGAGGGAATTATCCCGGCGCTCGAGTCGGCGCATGCGGTCTATCTGGCCGAGACGATCGCCAGACGGTATAGCCCGGACGAGTCGATCATCATCAATCTGTCTGGTCGTGGCGACAAGGACATGCACACGGTTGCACAGGCACTGGGGGTGACGCTGTGATTCAGCAAACCGCATCGACCGGCACATCCCGCGTCACGGAGGCGTTTGAACGAGCGAGAGCGCAGGGCAGGGCGGCGATCATCCCGTACGTCACCTGCGGCTGGCCGGAGATCGGCGATACGGTCGGGATCGTCGAGGGACTGGTCGCTGGCGGGGCGGACATCATCGAGCTGGGCGTGCCGTTCTCCGACCCGATTGCCGACGGCCCGACGATCCAGCGCACCAGCCAGCGTGCGCTCGATAATGGCATGACTCCGCAACTGGCGCTCGACACCGTCCGTCGGTTGCGCGAGCGCGGTGTTGCGGCGCCATTGCTGTTCATGGGATACTACAACCCTGTATTCGCATATGGTCTGGATGCGTTTGCCAGAGCATGTGCCGAGGCCGGGGTCGATGGATTGTTGATCCCCGACCTGCCCCCCGAGGAGAGCGATGAGCTGCTCGCTGCGTGTCTTGATAACGGCATTCACCTCATTTACTTCCTCGCGCCCACAAGCACCGAGGAGCGTGTCGAGGCTGTCCTGCAGCGCGCCAACGGCTTTCTCTACCTCATCTCGCGCACCGGCGTCACCGGTGCGCGCGACCAGCTCCCGGCCGGCCTGGACGACTACGTCGTGCGGGTGCGGCGGCACACCCAGCTACCGCTAGCCATCGGATTTGGCATCTCCAATCGCGACCAGGTGGTCGTGACGGAGAAGCTGGCCGATGGCGTTGTCTGCGGGACCGCGCTCCTCTCCGATCTGGAGCAAGCCCGCCCGGACGAGCTCGCGCCGCGCGCGACGGCGTTTATCCGCATGTTGCGCGGCGATTGACGGAACGGGCAGTGGCGATGTGCGTGGGCGGAGGCGGTCGACCTGATCCTGCAACGAGCAAGCGATCTGCCAGTGATTGAAAGGACGCACATGGCCTGCCGGGCAATTCGCGGCGCAACGACGGTCGAGTCGAATACCGCCGAAGACATCCTCGAGGCAACCGACGAACTGCTGCGAACGATCGTCGGGCTGAATGAGCTGACATCGGATGACGTCGTCAGCATCATCTTCACGACGACTGCCGACCTGAATGCCACGTTCCCGGCCGTTGCGGCCCGGGCGATGGGGCTCGACCTCGTGCCGTTGATGTGCTCTCACGAGATGGCTGTGCCGGGCGCGCTCGACATGGTCGTGCGCGTGATGATGCATATCAACACCGAGAAGCCGGCCGCGCAGATCAACCATGCATATCTGCGTCGGGCTCGAGAGCTGCGTCCCGAATGGGGCCGCGAGCCGGTCCACGCCTAGAACGATCGAAACGCCGGCCGCGATGCGCGAGACCGGGAGTGAACAAAGGACAGACCAGTGATCATCATCATGAAAAAGGGCTACGAGGAGCAGGAGCTGGATCGCGTCATCAGGCGCGTCGAGGAGGTCGGCCTTCGCACCCATCTTTCCATCGGCGATAACACCGCGATCGTTGGCGTCGTTGGTGTGCCGATTCCACCTGAGCTGCAGTCCGATCTGGAAGTCGTCGGCGGGGTTGAGGAGGTCTTGCGGGTCACCAAGCGCTACAAGCTGCCGAGCCGCGAGTTCCACCCGGACGATACCCGTTTCACCGTCCGCGGCGTCGAGATCGGCGGCGACGAGATTGTTGTCATTGCCGGCCCCTGCTCGATCGAGACGGAGGAGCAGACGCTCACGACGGCCCGAGCGATCAAGGCGGCTGGCGCGAAGATCCTGCGCGGCGGCGCGTTCAAGCCGCGCACCTCGCCCTACGAGTTCCGTGGGCTCGGCGAGGAGGGCCTCAAGATCATGGCCGAGGCCCGCGATGAAACCGGCATGCCGATCATCACCGAGGTGCTCGCCCCTGGCGACGTGGACCTCGTCGCTCAATACACCGATATCTTCCAGATCGGCGCTCGCAACTGCCAGAACTACCTGCTGCTCGAGGAAGTTGGCAAGACCGGCATCCCAGTGATGCTCAAGCGCGGGATGAGCGTATCGGTCGAAGAATGGCTGATGGCGGCCGAATACATCATGGCCCAGGGCAATCCGAACGTGATCCTCTGTGAGCGCGGCATCCGGACGTTCGAGACGATCACTCGGAACACGTTCGATCTGAACGCCGTCCCGGCGGTCAAGCGCCTGTCGCACCTGCCGGTCTTCGCCGATCCGAGCCATGCAACGGGCAAGTGGTATCTCGTGCCCGCGATGACGCTGGCCTCGATCGCGGCCGGCGCTGATGGGCTCATGATCGAGGTGCACCCGAACCCCGATCACGCCCGCTCGGACGGCGCGCAGTCGCTGACGTTCGAGAATTTCGCCAAGCTGATGCCGCAGGCGGACGCGGTTGCCCGCGCCGTTGGCCGCCACGTCGCGACGACGGCTGATGAGCCGTTGACCGTTGCAGGCTGAACCTCAATAGTCCTGTGAATCAGGGGGGCCGCGCCGGACAGGGCGCGGCCCCTCGCGTTTCCACCTCGCAACACCTCGTACAATTGGCGATTCGGACGGCAACCTGGCCGGCCCCTTTCCAATCGGCGTATCCGGTAGCGAGGTTTCATGGCTGACGCACACGAGATAGAGCAGCAGGAGCGGGTTCGCCAGGGCGACGTTCTGACGGTGGAGTTGACCGACATCGCATTCCATGGCGCGTCGATCGGTCGGCACGACGGGCAGGTCGTCTTCGCTGACTATGGCATCCCCGGCGAGACGGCCGAGATATTGATCGAAAAGGTCAAGCGCTCGATGCTGCTGGCGCGGGTCGCCGAGCCGGTCGAGCCGTCGGCCGACCGCGTCGATCCGCCTTGTCCCTACTTCGGGATCTGCGGCGGCTGTCAGTGGCAGCATATCGCCTACGCGCGTCAGCTCGAACTGAAGGCCCATGTCGTCGCCGAGCAGCTCCGGCGGATTGGCAACTTCGACGACGCGCCGGTGTCACCGATGATCGGCTGTGACCGGCCGTACGGCTATCGCAACAACGCCCGCTTCACGACGAGCCCGGATGGTGAGCTGGGATATATATCGCGACCTGGCAGCGGCCGGCAGTTCATGCGGATCGATCGCTGCCTGATCATGGATGACACGATCAATGCGGCGCTGGCTGAGATGCAGGGCAGGGCGCGCGTGAAGCACCAGGTCGTCGTCCGTCACGGCGAGCATACCGGCGACCTGTTGATTCAGCAGGATCTCTCCGAGCTGGTTCCATCACTCCCCTCCGGCCGCGAGCACTACGAGGAGGAACTCCTCGGGACGCGCTTCCGTGTCTCGGCGTCGTCGTTCTTCCAGACCAACACGATCCAGGCCGAGGCGCTGGCCAGACTGGCGATCGAGCGCATGGCGCTTACCGGCAACGAGGTTGTCGTTGACGCGTATGCCGGCGTCGGGACATTTGCCGCGCTCGTCGCGCCGCATTGCCGGCAGGTAATTGCGATAGAGGAGTCGTCGTCGGCGCTTGATGATGCCCGAATCAACCTCGCTCCGTTCGGAAATGTCGAATACCATCCGGGCAAGGTCGAGAAGATCCTGCCGGATCTGGAGATTGAGCCGGATGTCATCCTGCTCGATCCCTCGCGAACCGGAATGGCGCAGCGAGCAATCGACGGGGTGTTGAAGCATCGCGCCCGACGGGTCGTCTATGTCTCTTGCGATCCGGCCACGCTGGCCCGTGACCTCCGGATCCTGGTCGATGGCGGCTACAGGCTGCTGGATGTGACGCCGGTCGACATGTTCCCGCAGACCTACCATATAGAGTGTGTTGCGACGCTGGAGTTGGTGTGAGGCGAGCAGAGGCCGCCCCGACCCTGATCCTCGCATCGGGATCACCGCGCCGCCGCGAGCTGCTCGGGCGTCTTGGCGTCAGGTTCGAGGTCGTAGCGCCCAATCTTGACGAGTGGGCGCCCGCGCGACATCCGCGCGCCGAACGACTCGCGCGGCGACTTGCGCGGGAAAAGGCGCTGGCCGTCGCGGCTGTGCATCCATCATCGGTGGTATTGGCTGCCGACACGATCGTCGTCCAGCAAGGTTCGCTGCTGGCGAAGCCAGTGGATGCCGAAGAGGCTCGCGCGATGCTGGAGCGGCTTCGTGGGCGCGACCATCGGGTCATCACCGGGGTTGTTGCCGCGCGGGGCAGTCGCGTTCGGGTCGCTCACGCCGTAACGCACGTGCGGATGCGTGACTATACGAGCGCCGAGATCGACCGGTACATCGCCCGCGGCGAACCATTCGACAAGGCCGGCGGCTACGCAATTCAGGACGTCGAGTTTTCCCCGGTCGACCGATTCACTGGCTGCTACTGCAATGTCGTCGGTCTACCGTTGGCGCTGGTCATCCAGCTGCTGGACGCGATCGGGTTCGATGTGCCCGTCACCGTCCCATCGCAACTGACACCGGAGTGTCCCCTCTGCCCACTGTTCAGACCTCTCACGCCGTGACCACACGATCCGGATAGCCGCCGCGATCCTCCAGATCTACGATCCGTAAGGGTATTCGGCAGATTTCTGGAGGATGCATGGCTCATCGGTTCCCGTTTCGCTTCGGCGTCATCAACGAACGGCCACTTCCGCGCGACGAGTGGCTGGCACTTGTCCGTCGTGTCGAGGAGCTTGGCTACGCAACGTTCTTGATCCGTGATCACCTGGCTACGGATTTCTTCGGCGCGCAATACGGACCGATCGCAGCATTGGCAACGGCAGCTGCGATCACATCGCGGTTACGGGTCGGCACGATGGTGATCGCCAACGATTTTCGGCACCCCGCGATTCTGGCCAAGGAGTTTGCGACACTGAGCGTGCTGTCCGGCGGTCGGGTCGAGCTCGGCATCGGCGCGGGATGGATGCGCGCCGAGTACGACCAGACAGGGATCACATTCGACTCGGCCGGCCAACGCATTGCGCGGTTGGAGGAGTCGCTCGCCATCATCGACGCCATCTGGCGCGGAGAGCGGCTTTCCTTTGCGGGCGCACACTACCGGATCGAGGATCTGGCTGGATATCCACTGGTCGGAGCTGGCTGCCGTCCGACGCTGGTGGTCGGCGGCGGCCGGCCGCGCGCGTTGCGGCTCGCCGGACGTGTGGCCGATGTGGTTGGCGTCCTGACCTCGGCCTACGGTACCGGCAGGATGATCAGCCCGGTGAGCGAACGAACGCAAGAGACCGTCAAGTTGAAGATCAGCTGGATTCAAGAGGGTGCTGGCGATCGGTTCGAGCAGGTCGAGTTGAGCATGATCCCCACGATCGTCGTGACTGACGACCGCGAAGCGGCTGCATCAGCGGCCGTGTTGCAGTATGGATGGGAGGGGCACGCCGTGGCCGATGTGTTGGAGATGCCCTCGATGCTGCTCGGCACGATCGAGGAGATCATTGATGGGCTTGTGAGGCGTCGCGAGGAATTCGGCTTCTCGTATATCGTCGTGTCAGATACACAGATGGAGGAGTTCGCGCCGGTCGTCGCCGCTCTGAGGGGCCGCTGACGGGCCAGGACGGGAACAACAAGAAGCCGGCCAAGCGGCCGGCTTCTCTGGCTTCTGGGCGATCACCCCGAAGTACGCCAGTCTAGCTGGCAGCCTCCGAGGCGACGCCCGATGTACCATGACTACTCATGATTGGGCATCACCTCCTTCGCCCTGTTTGGTCTGTGCTAAGCGAACCCGTGAACAGTTCCACGGGTTAGTGGCGACAGTGTAGCAGCGCCCCTAATTCCTGTCAACGGCCTACCGTTTGGCCTGTCGTGGTCCAGTGAATCTGTCACTCCGAATGGGTCAGTGAAAATGTCACCCCA
>CALMXF010000067.1 GCA_937870985.1 uncultured Chloroflexota bacterium | reverse complement strand
CCGTCGCTGTCTGGCGCGACGGCCGGCCGATCCTCGAAGCAGGGATCGGAACGGCTGACCTGGCCGGGACGATGCCGCTGGACGCACATGCCCGTTTCCCGGTCTACAGCGCCACCAGGACCCTCATCGCCGCGAGGATCTTGCGGCTCGTCGAGCATGGCGCTGTCGCGCTCTCGGTTGGCGTGTCGCACCCATTGTTCGCCGAGCCTGCCTATGGCCTCGGTCGGCTGATATCGCGGAACCGGGCTGGCTCTCCGAACGCAAAGCCCTGTGCCTGATCGCAGCCGAGCTCGCGGAGCCAGCGCGCCTGCGCCTCAGTCTCGACGCCGACCGCAATTGTCCGAACCCCGAATGGTTGCGCTAGCCCGATGATGGCCCGTACGATCGTGGCGCTGTCCGGATCGTCGGGCAGGCTGCTGATGAACGATCGATCGATCTTGATTGCGTCGATCCCACAGCTGCGCAGGCAGCTGAGCGACGTGTAACCACGGCCGAAGTTGTCGATCGCGATGCGAACACCGAGCTCGGCCAGTTGATGAATACGGTCGCGGATGGCTGTCGCGTGATGCATCAGAGCTTGTTCCGGGATATCGAGAACCAGCCGCGATGGCGCGAGCCCCGTCGTTTCCAGTATCTGGGCCAGTGTGTCGCTCGTGTCGGGGTCCGCGAGCTGGCGGGAAGACAGGTTCACGACAACGGTCGGCGGATTCCCTGCGCCTTGCGTCGGCCATCCGAGGGCGTCGGCGCAGGCTCTCCGGAGCACCCAGCCCGTGACCGCGCCCGCGAGACCGATCTCATCCGCGAATGGGATGAATGCTTCCGGCGGCACCAGCCCGAACCTCGGGTGACGCCATCGCGCGAGTGCCTCGTGCGCGACGATCTCTCCGGTCGTGAGATCGACGATCGGCTGGTAGTCGAGCGTCAGCTCGTCCGTTGCGATTGCCTGACGAAGCGCTCGCTCCCATTCGGGCCGCGCCGCATCCTCGGGGTAGCGCGCCGATTCGAACTGGACGAAGCAGTGCTTGCCGATCGACTTCGCCTGATACATCGCAATGTCGGCCCAGCGCAGCAAGTCGACAGGCCGATCGAGCACTGTCGAACGCACGGCAATCCCGATGCTGGCGCTGAGCTCGATGGCGGTCCGATTCATGATGAATGGATAGCGGAGCGTTTCAAGGATGTTGCGAGCAGCCGTTATTGCGACCGCTTCGGCGTCGGGCGTGCCAATCATCATGGCGAACTCATCTCCGCCCAGACGCGCAACCGCTCCCGCGCTATCAATCAGCGAGGAGAGGCGCTGCCCGACATCGATCAGCACCTGGTCGCCGGCCGCATGACCGTGGCTGTCGTTCACTTCCTTGAAGTCATCAAGGTCGATGAACAGCACCGCGAGGGATCGTGTGTGGCTGACATCTTCGGCAATGGCCAACCCGAGGCGGTCCAGAAATCCGCGCCGGTTGAGCAGCCCGGTCAGCACATCGTGGGTCGCCTCGAATTCCAGCTGCTCCCGAACGTGGACACGAGCGGTCACCTCGCGGCCGATCGCGAGCACAGTGTCGACCGTCCCGTCTCCGCTCGTCTCTGGGATCATCTGAATCTCGAAGTCGCGTGTCATATCGGCGCTGATGTAGCGGAAATCGTCGGTCGCCTCGGCGCCGGTGGCGATGACCTGGGCGACGAGCCGCTCGACGGTGTCGCAGAGCGGATCGATGAGATCCATCTCGCGCATCGTCCGTCCGATCCAGCGTGCTGGCGGGATGCCGATCACCGCCTCGGCCGCGGGGTTGATATAGAGGTGCCGGAAATCGCGATCGATCCGGGTGATGATATCTGGCAGATGATCGACCAGCGTCCGATACCGTTCGTTCGCCTCTTGCAGCGCGGCGTCGGTTCGCCGCTGTTCGCTCAGATCCTGCAGCTGAGCCAGCAGATGGGTTGGCTGTCCGTTCGCATCACGCAGGAGCGAAACGGTGATGACTGCCCAGATGGACGACCCGTCCTTGCGCCGCAGCTGGCGCTCGTTCTGAGCCGACCGGATGCGCCCGGCAATCAGATCCTGCTGAATCGTTTGTGAATTCTTGTGATGCTGGGGGACGAGGAGTACACGGGTGTCCATGCCGACGAGCTCGTCAGCGTCATAGCCGAACAGCTCGCAGTAGGGGTGATTGACCCGCTGGAGACGACCATCCAGACCGGAGATCGCCAACGGGATACCGGCGTCCTCGAATGCGGCAAAAAAGCGTGACTCGTTCGACTGGAGAGCGATCTCAAGCGCCTTCTGCTTTGTGATATCGAGCAATATGCCCGACAGGGTGAGGTTGCGGTCATCGCGAACCTCGGGAATGACCTCGTCGCGAACCCAGACAACCGCGCCGTCGCGGGCGATGAGGCGATACTCGATTGACTCGCCGGGCTCTTGTGGATTTCGGGCAGCCCAGGCGGCGATGACACGGTCGTGATCGTCGGGATGGATCGCACGTTCCCAGAGTCCGTCATCGATCCACTCAGCAGGCGTGTACCCGACGAGATTGTGAATAGTGCGTGTGACGGAGACAAGCCGGATCGCCGGATCGAGATACTGCCCTTGAGCCTGATAGGCAACTACCGGCAGGTAGGCAAACTCTCCATCGAGTCCCGATTGTTCGGCGTCCGGGGTAGTCGAATACGACCTGTCTGGATTCCAGCGCCGGATGCCTGCCCGCGGACTCCGATCGCGATTGGTCGTCATGTGACCACCCCCGAGGTCGGCGCGGCAACCGCGCGATCACTTGCGCCTTGAGAACATATCTCGAGTATACGCTGAGACATGGAGTGCGCGAAAGCGATCGTGCGCTTTGGCAGCCGCCGAAATCGGGATCGCGAGGCAACGCGACCCGGCGCGGCCGGCCCGTTTCATCGTTTCGTCCGATCACCGCGGCCGTGGCGGGGGTCGCTATGCTCCGAGAAGACGGCGGGTTGCGACCCCGAGTCGCCGAACCCCCTCGGCAATCGTCTCGGAGTCGGGGCTCGGGTACGATAGCCGGAATCCTCGATGTGGGGCGGGCTCGGGGAAAAAGCAGGAGCCCGGCAGAAAGCCGACCCCTTCCTCGACGGCCAGCGCCAACAGATCGTCGGAGCTATATCCCTCTGGAAGGCTGACCCAGAGGAAGAACCCACCCTCGGGCTGCGTCCACGTTACGCCATCGGGCATCTCGCGCTCGAGCGCGGCCAGTAGCGCGTCGCGTCGCTCGCGATAGAAGGCGCGAGCCCCGTCGAGGTAGTGGTCGAGCCAGCCGTTCTCGACGGTCCGCACCACCGCGCGCTGGACGAAGCGATCGGACATCATGTCGATCCCCTCCTTCGACCAGAACGCGAGCCGCAACACGGCCTCTGGCGCGATCATCCAGCCCATTCGAAGCGCTGGGGCGAGTGTCTTCGAGAATGTGCCCAGGTAGATCACGTCTGGATCGAGCGACCGCAGTGGTCGAACTGGATCGGGCGTGAAGTAGATATCTCCATACGGATCATCCTCGACGACCGCCACGTTGGCTGCGCGGGTCATTGCCAGGATTGCTCGCCGCCGGCCGTCGGGAATCGTTGTGCCAGTCGGGTTCTGGAACGTCGGGATGGTGTAGAGGATCTTCGGCCGCGGTTCTTCGTAGAGCAGCGGCTCGAGCGCCTCGGGGATTAGCCCATGCTCGTCGGCCGGCGCGACCCGATAGCCGATCTCGTACGCATCGAAGGCCTGCATGGCGCCGAAGTAGCTGGGTCCCTCGACGATGACGATGTCCCCGGGATCGAGCAGCGCGCGCCCGACAAGATCGAGGCCTTGCTGCGATCCGTTGGTAACGAGGATCTGGTCCGTGGCTACCGAGACGCCGCGGCCGGCCATCCGGCGGGCGATCTCCTGGCGCAGCGGTGGGTAGCCGCCTCCATCGCCATAGGAAAGCGCCTCTTCCGGCTCCTCCCAAGCGTCCGCATGTGCCTGACGAAGACGGGCGATCGGGATTTGCTCGATTGCGGGCGCGCCATTCGACAGATAGATCAACCCCTTGGCTGCCCACATCTGTTCGAGTGCTGGCAGCGTTGCCTTGAGCCAGCCGTGGATTTCAGGCGCCCGCTGCGCAACGAGCCGATCCCAGTTCATCGTTCTCCCACCCCATTCACTTCGTCGATGAGCTCGATCTCGAGCCGCTTGTTGATGCGGCCCTTCGACCGCGTGCCGATCACCCGAATGCCACCAACCTCGCTGGTATTGTGGACGTGGGCGCCGCCATCTGCTTGAAGATCCAGACCCTCGATCTCGACAACTCGCACCTGGGAGATCGACGCCGGAAGAAGGTTGATCTTCGTCCGGATGAGGTCGGGGATCCGGAACGCCTCGTCTCGGGGCAGCGTCCGCCAGGACACGGCGCGCCCGTCATGAATCACGTCGTTGGCGAGGCGCTCGATGCGGCTGACGCGTTCGGCCGAGAGATCCTCCAGCTCGAAGTCCATACGCGCCTTGTCGAGTCCCATGTTACCGCCAGTGACGAGCGCGCCGAACTCGCGGAAGACGACGCCGCAGAGGACGTGGAGGGCGGTGTGGGTGCGCATCAATCGGTAGCGTCGCTCCCAGTCGATCTCGCCATGGACGGTCTCCCCGACGGCCGTCGGCGCGACGCCGGGCTCCAGGGTGTGGATGACATCGCCGTCGCGCTTGATGACGTCGATGACGCGCCACTCCTCGCCGCCAGCTGCGAGCCTGCCGGTATCGTGCGGCTGGCCGCCGCCGGTTGGATAGAACGCCGTCCTGTCGAGCACGATCCCATCGCCGCTGATCGCGGTGACGGTCGCGTCGAACGAACGCAGGTAGGAGTCGTCGAGATGGAGCATCACAGTCATGAGGATATCCAGATCAGGCTAGCGGCAACCGCCGCACGTGCGTCGACCGCCCGTGGGCGGCCGACGGGGAGATTATCGGAAGGGGCCGGCTCGGCTGTCAAGCGCGGGTCACTCCGCACCAGTCAAGGATCGTCGCGCCGATGACCCGCGCCGTCGGAATAAGCGAGTCGAGGTCGAGCCACTCGTCGGCCGCGTGCGCGCCGAAACCACTTGGCCCGTAGCAGAACGCGGGGATGCCGGAGTAGACGTTGAAGTTGCGCATATCTGTCGTTCCGGTCATGTTGATTGGCAAGAGCGCGTCGCCGCGCAGCGCGAGATGATGGCGAGCGAGGGTCTGGACGATCTCCTCCTCGGGCGCGATGATCGAGCCGGGGCTCTGGAAGCCGTACCACTCGATCGTCGGCGGGTGCTGGCTGAGCCAGCCATCGCGCTCGATGGCTCGGTCGATGGCAGCGACCACGCGCGAGCGTGTTTCCTCGACCGTCACGCCGGGAAACATCGACAGGCGGCACTCGATCGCGCATTCGCCGGCCACGCTCGACGGCCAGTCTCCACCGCGGATAACGCCGACGTTCAGGTTGATCGGGTGCTCGATGCCGGCATAATCGGGGTGGCTTTCGGTGTTCATCTCGGCGTCGAGCGCGCGCAGCTCCTCGATGATCGGCATCATCCGATAGATCGCGTTGACACCTTTCCAGGCGACCGCCGCGTGAGCGCTCTCGCCGAGGACGTTGACGCGGAACCAGATGACGCCGACATGCGCGGCGATGTAGCGTCCATCGGTTGGCTCGCTGATGATTGCCTCGTCGGCGCGGTAGCGCGTCGAATCCGCGCCGTCGCGGAAGCAGGCGGCCAGCGCTCCGTTACCGGTGCACTCCTCCTCGATGATGCTCTCGACGATGAGGTCGCCACCGAGCTGAATGTCGATGTCGCGGATCAGGCGGGCAAGAAAGACGTTGAGCGCGGTGCCGCACTTCATGTCGTAGGCGCCACGGCCGTACATCCGTCTGCCCTCGATCGATGCCGCCCATGGGTCGCGTGTCCAGTTCGTGTCCGGCTCGGAGCTGACGACGTCGATGTGGCCATTGAGGATCAGCGAGCGGCCGTTGCCAACGCCCGGATAGACGGCGGCGACGTTCGGCCGGCCGGCGAACGGGACGCCGCTGTTTCCGGCCCCCGGCAGCGCCAGAACCGCGTCGTTCAGATCCCAGACATCTGGCTCGACGCCGCTCTCGCGGATATAGTCGGCGATGATCTGCTGTGGCTCCGCCTCGTTGCCGAGCGTCGATTTGCAGCGCACCAGCTGCTGAATCAGCTCGATCAGCTCACCCTCTCGCCGGTCGATCTCGGCGAAGAGCCGCTCTCTGGCCGTCTCGATGTTCGTCACCGTCATCTCCTTCGTTCCTCCTGTGTAATGGTCAATGGTCAGCATACAGTGCTGGGCCTGCCTTGCCTCGCCAGCGGTGAGACTGTATCGTCTGGCGCGGTGTGCTACTGCGCCCGAGCGCCACGATTGGATGTGACAGCGATGGAATTTGCCGATGTCGTCCGGAAGCGGCGGATGGTCCGGCACTTCAGGCCAGACCCGATCGACCCCGAGATAGTCGACGAATTGATGCGGCTCGCTCAGCGCGCGCCGAGCGCGGGCTTCACCCAGGGTCAGTCGTTCATCATCGTGACCGATCCCGATTTGCGCAAAGAAGTTGCTCGCTGCTGCGGCGAGGAAGAGCACTATGAGGACGCGTTCGGGCATCCCTGGGTGTCCGAAGCCCCGCTGCAAGCAATCCCTTGCGTCAGTGAGGCGGCCTACCATCGCCGCTATCAGGAGTCGGACAAGGTTCAGGGTGATGGCAGCGAGATCGAGTGGCCGGTGCCGTTCTGGTTTATCGATATCGGCTGCTCGGTGCAGACGCTCCTGCTGGCCGTCGTCGACAATGGGCTGGCGGCCGGGTATGCCGGTATCCCGGATACTCCTCGGCTGAAGGCACTGCTTGGCATCCCGGATGAGGTCACGCCGGTTGGCGTCATCCCGATCGGTTACCCCGACCAGGATGTTCCGTCGCCGTCACTGAAGCGAGGGCGCAGGTCGCTCGACGATTTCGTCCATCGCGAACGCTGGTAGCACGGAAGGCGTGAGGAATGATCGAAGAGGACTGGTTGCCCCGGTCGGCCGCGCCGGAGCCGTCGGGCATTGACCTGCGGGTAGCGCCGGTGACGCCGCTGCCATTGGTGTTCCAGATCGCCAGCAGGCTCTGTTCGTCGAACACATGGCTCCAGGCATCCAGACCCGCGCTTGCCGCGCGTATGCCAATGGCCAGCAGCGGCGCGGCGCAGAAGAAAAGCAGCACGAACAAGGCTGCGGCCACCGCGC
>CALMXF010000066.1 GCA_937870985.1 uncultured Chloroflexota bacterium | reverse complement strand
CTGGTTCGTCGGCTAAACGCGGGAGAGTGGGACGCGGCGAAGTTCGTGTTGACGACACTGGGCCGCGACCGTGGGTGGGCGGCACGGAACGACGTAGACATCACGACGGCCGGCGCGCCGCTGACCTTCACGATCCAGATCGCAGGGCGCGATGATAGCGACGAGTAAGCCGCGCAGCGCTACGTATGTCCGGCCTCACCTCTACCCAGCCCAGCTCGCGGCGATCTTCGCGCCAGAACGTTACTCAATCATCGAAGCGAGCACAAAGGCAGGAAAAACCGTCGGCTGCATCGTCTGGATTGTCGAACAGGCGTTCTCAACCGGCCGGCCGGGCCGTAACTACTGGTGGGTCGCGCCGATCTATGCGCAGGCGAAGATCGCATACCGGCGGCTCAAGCGCGCGATACCCCGTGAGATCTATACGTCGAACGAGTCCGAGCTAACGATCACGCTGGCCAACGGCGCGGTGATCTGGTTCAAGGGCGCCGAAACCCCGGACTCGCTCTATGGCGAGGACGTGTACGCCGCCGTGATCGACGAGGCCAGCCGCGTCAAAGAAGACTCCTGGCACGCCGTTCGTTCGACACTGACGGCCACCCGCGGGCCGCTACGTATCATCGGCAACGTCAAGGGCCGGAAGAACTGGGCCTACAACCTGGCGCGCCGTGCCGAGTCGGGCGAGCCGGATATGCACTACGCCAAGCTGACCGCCTATGATGCCATCCTTGGCGGAGTCCTTGATGAAGCCGAGATCGAAGACGCGAAACGGACGCTTCCCGCGCACGTGTTCCGCGAGCTGTACCTTGCGGAACCGAGCGACGATGGTGGCAACCCGTTTGGCCTGTCTGCAATCCGGCAGAACATCGTGCCGCTTTCTGACGCCGCGCCGCATGCCGCCGGCATCGACCTGGCGAAGTCCGTTGACTGGACTGTCTACCTGGCGCTCGACCGTGGCGGCCACACCTGCCGCTTTGAGCGCTGGCAAGGGCCGTGGCAGGCGACGATACCCCGCCTTGCGCTTCTCAACGGCCGCACCCGCGCGCTGGTTGACTCGACGGGCGTCGGCGACCCGGTGCTTGAGGCGTTGCAGCAATCAACCTACGGGGTGTTCGAGGGCTTCACGTTCTCCGCGCCAGCCAAGCAGCGGCTGATGGAGGGGTTGTCCGTCGCGATCCAGCAAGGGGAGATCACGTACCCCGACGGGCCGATTGTCGCTGAGCTGGAGACGTTCGAGTACAAGTACACCCGGACTGGCGTTCGATATTCCGCACCGCCGGGGCTTCACGACGACTGTGTGATGGCGCTCGGCCTTGCGGTATGGCATCGCCAGCGACATGCGGACGCCGCTGCCGCCTCGGCTGAAGCGCCCAACGTCCGACAGGTCTTTGCGCCAGATCGTCGGCGCATCTCGCGACTTGGACTACGGTAGCCAACAGGAGGTTCATGCATGGCACGATCACGACGCCAACCCCGCGCCCGCATTCGCACCGAACGCCAGTTGCTCGCAGAGGCGTCGAACCCGGCGCTTGACATGCTGGGCGGTGGCTACGCCGACGCTGACGAAGGTCTCTACCGCCCACTGACTCAGCGATCCGGCGATAACCTGCCCGAATACACACAGGAAAAGATGCTATCCGTCGCACGCTACCTGTCGCGTGTCAACCCGGTCGGCACACGCATCCTGACCCTGCTCTCCGACTTCGTTCTCGGCGAGGGTGTTGACCCGGCGGTCTCTTCGACGCCCGTTCGCGCTGTCGTCATGCGGCATTGGACGGACCGCACGAACAACTGGAACGTCGAGATGCCGCGTCGCTTTCGCCGCTACCTGAAGACCGGCGAGTACCTGATGCCACTGTTCGTCAATCCGGTCGATGGCCATATGCGCATTGGCTCGATGCCCAGCGAGCGCATCAAAGCCGTGCACACCGACCCGGACAACTGGGAGCACGTCGTCGAGGTTGAGATGAAGCCACGCCTTGGCGAGTCTGCCGGCGCGCGCTACACGGTCGTCAACGGCATGGGCGCAGAAGAGCTTGGGAATCTCCCGAAGGATGCGAAGCCGGCGTTGTGGTGGACGCACGGCAACGATGACGGGCAGCGCGGCATTTCGATCCTCTACGCCATCGCGGACTACCTCGACGCGCAGGATCAGTTCATGTTCTCGGAGGTCGAACGCTGGCTGTTGATGAAGGCGTTCGTCTGGGATGTCACGGTCAAGGGCGCAGATCAGGCGCAGATTGACGAGATGGTGCGGTCTCCGGCCTACCAGACACCCGCGCCGGGGCAGGTGATCGTCCACAACGATCAGCAGGAGTGGCAGGCAAAGTCGCCGCGGCTCGACACGAATGACGCGGCGAACGGCATCCGCCTCGTTCGCAACCACGCGCTGGGCGCAATCGGCATCCCGGAGCACTGGTACGCCGAAGGAGGCGACGTGAACCGGGCCACTGCCGCTGAAATGGCTGAGTCGCCACGCAAGCGCCTTACCGCGCTCCAGAACGACTGGCGCTACGTCGTGATGGACACGCTCTGGACGCAGACACAGTACGCGATTCTGGCCGGCGTGTTGCCAGCGGAACTACAGGCTGAAGACGAAAAGGGCCGGCTGCAAGACGATCCAAAGCCGGCTGGCGACCTCATCGAGCTGAACATGCCGGACGTTGCGCCGGACGATCAGCAGGTGATGGCCAACGTGCTGGTGACGTTGGCAACCGCGCTCACACAGGCAGAGGATTCGCAGTACGTGTCCCCACAGACGGCGCAGCGCGCGTTCTTGCTGGTGCTCAAGCAGATGGGCGTTGACTTTGACGCCGACGCCGAGATCGAGCGCATCCAGCTGGCAGCGCAGAGCCGTGACGATGAGAAGCAGCGTGACGCCGAACGTCTCTACCAACGGCTGCCAACGATCCCGCGCATCGTCCCGGCTCCGTCAGTGGCTGACGCACAGACGGGCGCGGACTAGATGGCGGCAGCTGACCCGGACGATATCGGGCGCGACGTGACGAAGGATATGCTGAGGATCCTGGACGCCTACCGGCGAGAGGTCATCGGCATGATTCTCTCTGCGCCCGAGCCGCTTGGGTCGAACCTTCGCGGGCTGCTAACCGAGCTCGACGGGCTGGTCGACCGCTTGTCACGAGAGATGGCCGGCACGCTCAGTCGTGGCGTCACGCTGGCCGCGAACGCGGGCGATGATGCGGTGCTTGACGCATTCCGCGCCGCGTCGGTTGACGTGCCACTAGCCTATGTAGGCGTTTCTGAAACGCTGGTTCGGTCTCTGGTGGACTACAGCGCGTCACTCATCACCAACATTCCGGCCGAAGTCAGGGCGCAGATTGCGACGCAGGTGCGCCTTGCCGCGTTGGGCGGGTTGAGCACAACCACGCTGATCGACCGGATCGGGCGCAACCTGACCAGCCGAAGCATCTTCACCTCGATTGCGGGCCGCGCCGAAGCTATTGCGCGGACGGAGGTCTCGCGAGCGCGCGCAATGGCCTACCAGGAACAGGGCGCCGAAATCGCGGGGCGCTTTCCCGGGACACTGAAAGTCTGGGAGCATGCAAGCACGTCGCCGGGCTTCACGACGTTTCAAGCGCGCAGCAGCCGGCAAAACCACGTCGCGCTAAGCCGTGAGACGAACGCGCGGCCGATTCCGTTCGATCAGCCGTTCAACCTGGGGGGTGGCGTTGAGGCGATGTACCCGCACGACCCGACATTGCCGGCCAGCGAATCGGTGAACTGCCGTTGCAGACTCAGGATCGTTCTGCCGGAGGTGGCTTAGATGTCGCAGCGAATCACGGTGGACATTGAGAGCATTGAGCAGGAATTCGTCGATGTATCAACGCATGGAGGCGCGCCGTGCTTCATCCCCGCGAACTCGCCAGTGATTGAGTATCGCGCGACCGTGCGCACCAGCACGATCAAGGGGAAGACGCGGCTGACAGCACAGGAATTGGGCGCGTACCGCGTGTTCCTGGAGCGCGTAGCAGATCGCATCCTCGACGATCTGGGCATAGATCAATCGGCGGCGTCGTGATCGCTGGTCAGCAGACAACGAAGCCAACGCCACGCCGGACGCGCCCGGTGTCGTGCGATGAGTGCTCGACGCCGATTGCCGAGTTCCGTGCGCACTCAGGCATCGTCATCCGCTCGCGACACCACGGCGAGTGGCATGTGACGGTCATCACCCTCGATCAGATCAAGGCATGGCTGGTTGAGAGCGAGCGTGTTGCGTAACACGCAACGACACGCTATGATGTGACGCAGACAACCTGTTGTAACGAGCGACCTGATCGCCTGCCAGTGAGCGCCCTGAGCGCCGAACGACAGGCGATTGCTTCATGGGCAACAAGCCCACACGGTTCATCCTCAGTGAAGCCGAGCGCTCGCATAACGAGGTTGCGCGGCTTCTGAGCGGCGCACTGGATGCTGCGCATTCGGTAACAAACACCGCGGCCAGTGGCGTCTGGATGCAAGATATCTACGACGATCATGTCATCTATACGCTGGATGGCCCGCCGCCGAAGACTTACAGCCGCACCTATGTCATCGCTGTTGATGACGATGCGGTTACGCTCGGCGAGCCGACCGAGGTCAAAGTCCAGACTGAGTACGTGCCAGTTCGCGAGGGAGTTGCGGCGCACAGTGGCGCGCTCCTTGAGGCGCTTGACGCCGATGGCTGGCGCTGGCGCGTGCAGGTTATCCAGGCTGGCGAGTCCCGGAACGGCAATGAATACCCGCTCTCCGTGCTCCACGCTGCCGCGCCACTCTATGAGGGCGTGCCGGTGTTCCCCGAGCACGACGCCGCGCGCCGTGGCTTTCTGGACAAGCTCGGCGTCATGACTACGGCCACCCCCAACCCGCGTGGCGTCGAAGCCGTCTACGAGGTCGCGCGATCACGGCCCGAGGTGCGTGACGACATGCTGCAAGCGTGGGACGTGAAGCAGCGCACCGGACATGACATGTTCGGGTTCTCGCACACGGTGCGCAAGTTCAAGAGCCGTCCCCGCGCCGGGCGTGGGCGGGTGGTTGAGAGTATCGACGAAGTAGCGTCCGTCGATCTTGTGATGAGTCCGGCTGCCGGTGGCGCGCTCCTCGCTCCGATTGCCGAGTCTCTCCTGTCGCTAACCGTTGATCCACTACAGGAGGCTATCGTGAATGTAACAGCATTGCTGGCGAAGCTGCGCGGGGGCGACAAGCTCGGCGTGGATGAGCTGGCGTTTCTCCAGGAGTCCCTGAGCGGCGACGAGTTCGCCGCTGCGCTATCTGCGCGGCAGACGCCACAGACGCCACCGCCGGCCGAGGTTGCCGGCATCACCGAGGCCGAGGATCGCATCGCCAAGATGCTCGCCGAGGCCGAACATCGCACGAAGCTGGCCGAGTGCCGGCTAACGTTGACCACCCGGCTGTTTGGGACAAATCTACCCGAGAAGATCAAGACGGCGATTGCCGAAGACTTCGATGGGCGGCTCTTCGAATCTGCCGATCTCGACAAGCGCATTCAGCGTGACACCGAGATTGCCGCAGAGATGGCTACCGTCCGGCCGACCGGGCTGGGCGCGGCGACCGTCACTGAGGATCAGCGCGACAAGCACCAGAAGGCGCTCGATGGCATGTTCGAGGGTCGCAACATCGGTGGTGTGCAGCGCTTCAACTCTGTCAAGCAGGCGTACCGCGCGGTTTCGGGCGGTGGCCGGTTCGATCCGATCTCGGACGCACACAACCGCGAGATTCTGGGTGACATCATCGCCTATCACGGCAATGACCCGCTGCTGATGGAATCCGTCACCTCCAGCACGTTCGGGCAGATGCTAGGGGACAGCGTCACGCGGCGCATGATCCAGGAGTATTCGCTGCCGGATCGGCAGACGTGGCGAACCATCTCGGACGTTGTGCCGGTCAACGACTTCCGCACACAGCGTCGCGCCCGGTGGGGAGGCTACGACCTGCTACCGGTCGTTGGCGAGGGTGGCACGTACCAGTCGATGACAACGCCTGGTGACGAAGAGGCGACGGACAAGCTCGACAAGTACGGCGGACTGGAAGACATCACGCTGGAGACAATCGCCAACGATGATGTCCGGCAGGTGCGCAATATCCCACGCAAGCTCGGACAGGCCGCCGCGGACACGCTGTACAAGGCCGTCTGGGTAACGACCATCGCAGGCAACGCGACGGCGTCCTATGACTCTACCGCGCTGTACTCGTCGCACAACAACGACGGCACGACGGCGCTGGGGGAGTCTGGCCTGACGTTAGTCCGTTCGGCTATGCGGTCGCAGTTGGCCTACGGCGATCAGGCAGGCCTACCGCTCGGGGAGGCAAACACGCCGCGCGTCATTGCCGTACCGAACGAGCTCGAAATCCTGGCCTACAAGTTGACGCAATCGCCCACTGCGATTGTGTCCGGCGAGAATGCGACAACGCCGAACTTCTTCAGCAATGGCATTCAGGTGGTTGTTGTGGATGCGTGGACGAACGCGAAGGACTGGTACGCGTTCGCTGACCCGAGCCGCATGCCGACACTTGAGGTCGGCTTCTACCAGGGGCAGGAGGAGCCGCAGCTGTTTGTGCAGGATGCGCAGACGGTCGGTTCGGTCTTTTCCGCTGACAAGGTGACATTCAAGGTGCGCCACATCTGGTACGTGATGATCGTCGATCATCGCGCGACCTACTTCATGGATGTTGCCTGATCCATCGCTGAGAGGGGGTGAGGCGGCTTGCGCTCACCCCCGTCACACCTGACAGGAGACCCTTCATGGCTACGAGCCTCCACGACATTCCTGGCAACCACGTTGCAACCTACGCGTTGCGCGGTCACCTGGCCGCGACGGCGACCGAGAAGGCGTTCATCTTCCGCGCGCCGTTTGCGTGCACGATTCTGTCGGTCGAAATCATCTGGGACGCGGCTATCTCTGGCACTGCGACGAACTACACCAACGTCAACCTGCTCAACGCAGGGACGGCTGGCACCGGCACGACCGAGCTGGGGAATGTCGACTACGCTAGCGGCACCGATGCCGTTGCTGGCGCGGCTACTGATCTCTACTCCCCGGGCACCCCGTTGGCCGTTGAGAGAGGGACGCTCCTGGCCATCGTGCTGGAGAAGATTTCTACCGGGCTGCTCCTGCCGACCGGCACGGTCATCGTGACGTATCAGGCCGCGTAACCATGGCCTTTGACCTTGCAGGTGTCCAGGCTCGCGCAACGACGCTGATACAGGATGCTGACGCTAACCTGCTCATTCCCGCGCCCGACATGGACGAGGCGGCGCGGCAGGGGCTGGCTCAGTACAGCAATGACACTCCCGCGTCGATCATCACCGACTTGTCGGGCGATGGTGTGACGTATGAGTACACGCTGCCCACGGGCTTCGTTGACGGCCTCTCGCGAGTGCTGTCAATCGAGTATCCCGCGGGGGAGCGTCCTTCGGTCATGCTCGATCCGGCGCACCTTGAGGTCTACCGAACAACCAGCACAACGAAACTCCGGTTTGTGGCAATCACCCCGGCCAGTGGCGAGGCAGCGCGTGTCACGTTCACTGGCCGGCATACACTCAAGTCGCTTGACTCCGCGGCCGCCACCAGCGTCCCCGCCTATCACGAGGACGCGTTCGTCACGCTGGTTGCCGCACAGGCGTTCTTCCTTCTGGCCGCGCGGTTTCTGCACGAGCAGGAGAACACCATCGGGGTGGACACCGTCAGCCGGGCCAGCAAGTCCGAGGAAGCGTCCCGGCAGGGCCGGGCGCTGCTGGCGTCGTACCGCACGTTGGCGCGTGTGACGGCGAAGGGCCCGTCTGCCGCCGCCCGTGTGCAGTGGAGCACCACCTACGGGCCGGGCGTCTCTCGCCTCACCCACGGCGGTGGCGCATGACGTATGGAATCCGCGTCGAGTCGTCTGGTCTTCAGGCCGCGCTTGAGCGCGCGCCACAGGTCATTATGGGCGAGCTGGAGCGCGCGGTAACGGGCATCGTGCTGGACGCCGAGTCTGGCGTTATCGCGGCAACGCCGGTCGGCGCAACCGGGCACCTCCGCCAATCCATCACGCATCAGGTCTCGGCTTCGGGCCTAACGATGCAGGGCCGGGTGTACTCGACGGATATGCCGATCAAGGTTGCGTCGGTTGAGCATGGCCGCGCGCCGGGCCGCATGCCACCAATCGGGCCAATCGAGCTGTGGTTACGCCGGAAGGCCGGCGTCACCGACCGTTCTGCCGCGTTCCTCGTC